>JBDTCA010000024.1:0-14452 GCA_039923815.1 Caldimonas sp.
AGAACTCCGCCTGGCAGGTCACGCGGAACCCGTGGGACGAAAGCCGCGTTCCCGGCGGCTCGTCGGGTGGCTCGGCCGCGGCCGTGGCGGCGCGACTGATGCCGGCCTCGACCGGCACCGATACGGGCGGCTCGATCCGCCAGCCGGCCAGCTTTTGCGGCATCACCGGTATCAAGCCGACCTACGGTGTCTGCTCGCGCTACGGAATGATCGCCTTCGCGTCCAGCCTCGATCAGGCCGGGCCGATGGCAAGAAGCGCCGAAGACTGCGCCTTGCTGCTGGGTGCCATGAGCGGATTCGACGAGCGCGACTCGACGAGCGCGAACCGCCCGCCCCAGGACTTCCGCGCCGCCCTCGGCAAGTCGCGCGAGGGCGCCACCGCAGCGCAGCCCTTGCGCGGCCTGCGAATCGGCCTGCCAAAGGAGTTCTTCCCGGCCGAGCTCGCCGCCGACGTCGAGGCCGCGCTGCGCGCCGCGCTCGCCGAGCTCGAGAAGCTGGGCGCCCGCCTCGTCGACGTTCACCTGCCGCGCACCGAGCTCTCGATCCCGGTCTACTACCTGATCGCGCCGGCGGAGGCGTCGTCGAACCTGAGTCGGTTCGACGGTGTGCGCTACGGCCACCGCGCCGAGCACTACGCCGATCTCGCCGGCCTCTACAAGCAGAGCCGCAGCGAAGGCTTCGGCCCGGAGGTCAAACGCCGGATCATGATCGGCACCTATGTGCTCTCTCATGGCTACTACGACGCCTACTACCTGCAGGCGCAAAAGCTCCGCCGCATGATCGCCGACGACTTCCAGACCTGCTTTCGCGACTGCGACGTCATCGCCGGACCGGTCGCGCCCACGGTGGCCTGGAAGCTCGGTGACCGCAGCGACGACCCGGTCGCCAACTACCTGGCCGACATCTTCACGCTGCCCGCCAGCCTCGCCGGCCTGCCGGGCATGAGCGTGCCGGCGGGGTTCGGTGCCGGCACCACGCCCGGCGCGGGGAAGGGCATGCCGGTCGGTCTGCAGCTGATCGGCAACTACTTCGCCGAAGGCACGCTGCTGCACACCGCGCACGCCTTCCAGCTGGCGACCGACTGGCACGCCCGCGAGCCATGACGGCGCCGGCGCTCATCCGTGGTTTCGAGGTCGTGATCGGCATCGAGACACACACGCAGCTGTCGACGAAGTCGAAGATCTTCAGCGGCTCGTCGGTCGCTTTCGGGGCGGCCCCGAACACGCAGGCCTCGGCGGTCGATCTGGCCCTGCCGGGCACGCTGCCGGTGGCCAACCGCGGCGCCGTCGAGCGGGCGATCTGCTTCGGCCTCGCGGTCGGCGCCACCATCGCGCCGGTCTCGATCTTCGCGCGCAAGAATTACTTCTACCCGGACCTGCCCAAGGGCTACCAGATCAGCCAGTACGAGACGCCGGTCGTGCAGGGCGGTGCCGTGGAGTTTTTCGTGGGCGAGGCACTGCACCGGGTCGTGCTGACGCGTGCCCATCTCGAGGAAGACGCCGGCAAGTCGATCCACGGCATCCGCCGCGAAGATGTCGACAGCGACAGCGGTCCCGGCGGCGCTCCGCTCGACTTCCACGGCGACTGGTCCGGCATCGACCTCAACCGGGCCGGCACGCCCCTCCTCGAGATCGTGACCGAGCCCGACATGCGCTCGAGCGCCGAGGCGGTCGAATACGCGAAGGCGCTGCATGCGCTCGTCGTCTGGCTCGGCATCTGCGACGGCAACATGCAGGAAGGCAGCTTTCGTTGCGACGCCAATGTGTCCGTTCGGCGGCCGGGCGCGCCGTTCGGGACCCGCCGCGAGATCAAGAACCTCAACAGCTTTCGCTACATGCAGCAGGCCATCGACTACGAAGTGCAGTGGCAGATCGACCTCATCGAGGACGGCGGCACCGTGCGCCAGGCGACCGTGCTGTTCGACCCCGAGCATGGCGAAACGCGGGCGATGCGATCGAAGGAAGACGCCCACGACTACCGTTACTTTCCCGACCCGGACCTGCCACCGCTGGCGATCTCGCCAGAGTGGATCGCGCGCGTCCGGGCGGCCATGCCCGAGCTGCCGCGCGAGATGGCGGCGCGCTTTCAGAGCGAGTACGCGCTCAGCCCGTACGACGCCCGCGGCATGACCCACTCGAAGGCGACCGCCGCCTATTTCGAGACCGCGTCACGCCTCAGCGGTCAGCCGAAACTGGTCGCGAACTGGGTCATGGGCGAAATTTCGCGGCGCATGAACGCGGCGACGTTCGAGATCAACCCGGTGCCTGCCGAAGCGCTCGCCGCGCTGGTCGGCCGTGTCGCCGACCAGACGATCTCCAACGCCGCCGCCCGGCAGGTCTTCGACGCGCTCTGGCAGCATGAGGGCAGCGACGTCGATGCGCTCATCGAGGCCAAGGGCCTGCGGCAGATGCGCGACAGCGGCGAGCTCGAACGCATCGTCGCCGAGGTGATTGCCGGCAACGCGAAGTCGGTCGAAGAGTTCCGGGCCGGCAAGGACAAGGCCTTCAACGCTCTCGTCGGCCAGGCCATGAAAGCCAGCCGCGGCAAGGCCAATCCGGAGCAGGTCGCAGCGCTGCTCCGCAGCAAGCTGGCTTAGCGGGTCGCTGGAGGCTCAGCGCTCCTTGCGGATCGCTGCGGCGCTGCAGTCGAGGTACTTCGCCGGCGCGGCCAGACCGCCAGCCCATAGCTTTCTCAGTTGGACGAGCTGGTCATCGAAGACGCGGTTGATACGCACCATCTCGCCCTGCTGGTTCTGCGACAGCTGCTTTTGGGCACCCAGCAACGCGTCGTTGCTGTCGAGCTGCTGCTTGAGCATCGGCGGCAACTCCTTGCGCTTGTAGAACTCGGCCTCGTCGAGCAGTGGCTTGCGATCCTTGAGCAGCTGACCGATCCGCTCCTCCGACTGCCGGACTGACCGTCGGACGTCATCGAGCGCGTCCTCGCGCGCCTTCTTGTGCCTGGCCTCGTTCGGAAACTTGGTCACGAGCACCTGGTCCCGGCGAACCAGATCGCGCTGCTCGGAACGCAGCTCGGCGTTCCTGCGCTCGCATTCGAACCGCTCGGCGTTCTCGGCAGGCGACAGCGACGGCGGAACATCCCCGCGGGTCGAGCCATCGGTATTCATCTCCTTCAGCTCGACGCACCCGGGCGGAAGCCTGTCGCTGCGGAGGATCTTTCCGGTGCTGTCGCGACAGGAATAGATCTTGGGTGCCGACGTGGCGGCCTGTGCGTGGGACAAGCTCGGCGTCAGTGCCGCGAGGATGGCCAGGATCATTCCCGCCCGAACTGGATGGCCCATCACGTCAAACGCCATATCGGTCACGGTAGCGTGACACCGCTTCGGAATGAGCTGCAAGGGACGGAACGGCATCGGTTTCGAGATAACTCAGCAAATCGGTCACGGTGGCGATCGCGACCACCGGCAGGCCGAAGTCACGCTCGAAATCTTCAACGGCTGAACGGGCCGACAGGTTGTCTTCGGTTCCACCACGTTCCATCCGGTCGAGCGCGATGAGGACTGCCACCGGCTCGGCTCCCTCTCGGCGCAGCAGCTCCACTGACTCGCGCTTGGAGGCGCCATCGGTGATCACATCATCGACGATGACGGTGCGGCCGCGCAATCGGGAACCGACCACGACGCCGCCCTCTCCGTGATCTTTTGCTTCCTTGCGGTTGTAGGCGAAAGGCACGGAGCGGCCACGCGTCGCGAACTCGATCGCGACCGCGGCCGCGAGCGTGATGCCCTTGTAGGCGGGACCGAACAAGGTATCAAATTCGATGCCCGAGGCGACCAGACGGCGCGCATAGAATTCTGCGAGGCGAAGCAATTTCGCCCCGTCGTCGAACAGTCCCGAGTTGAAGAAGTACGGTGAAAGCCGCCCCGCCTTGGTCCTGAATTCGCCAAACTTCAGAACGCCCGATTCGACCGCGAACTGCACGAAGTCGCGCGCGATCGTTACGTCGGGGGCTTCAGTGCTCATCAAGTCGATTGCCGGAAAAGTTGGGTGTTTCGCCTCGTCTCGCTGAACCTGAACGGCATCCGCTCGGCAGCGGCGAAGGGCTTCGAAGCCTGGGCCGAAGGGGTCGGCGCCGATTGTATGGGGGTGCAGGAGCTCAAGGCCCAGGCCGATGTGGTGGCTGCGCGCTTCGCGGTCGTGGCCGGCATGAAGGGGCGTTTCCATTACGCCGAGAAGAAGGGCTACTCGGGTGTCGGCCTCTACAGCCGCAAGAAGCCGAGCGCCGTCAAGCTGGGCTTCGGCGACGCTGCCTTCGACGCCGAGGGCCGTTATGTCGAGGCCCGCTTCGACCGCGCCGGCCGGCGCGGCATGCCGCGCCTGAGCATCGTCAGCTGCTACTTCCCGAGCGGATCGTCAGGCGAACATCGGCAGGCCGCCAAGTTCCGTTTCCTGGATCTCATGGCGCCCTATCTGCACGCGCTGGCGCAGGAGCGCGAGGTCATCCTGATCGGCGACATCAACATCGCCCACAAGGAGATCGACCTCAAGAACTGGAAGGGCAACCGCAAGAACAGCGGCTTCCTGCCCGAGGAGCGCGCCTGGATGTCGCGGCTGCTCGAAGAGCTTGGCTTCGTCGACGTGTTCCGCACCCTCAACCCGCACCCGGAGCAGTACACCTGGTGGAGCAACCGCGGCCAGGCGCGTGCCAGGAACGTCGGCTGGCGGCTCGACTACCACCTCGCGACGCCGGGCGTGGCAGCGCTGGCGCGCAGCGAGCACATCTACCTCGAGCAGCGCTTCAGCGACCACGCGCCACTCGTCATCGACTACGACTTCAACCTCTAGGAACTTGCTCATGAGCCTCGAAACGATCGAGATCGAGACCGCGCCGAATCCGGGCGCCAGCATCATCGTGCTGCACGGCCTGGGTGCCGACGGCAACGACTTCGTGCCGGTGGCGCGCGAGCTCGACCTGGCCGGCGTCGGGCCGGTGCGCTTCGTCTTTCCGCATGGGCCGATGCGACCGGTGACGATCAACGGCGGCCACGTGATGCGCGCCTGGTACGACATCTTCGGCGGCCTCGACGCCCGCCAGCGCGAAGACGAGCCCGGCCTGCGCGAATCGCAGGCGCTCGTCGACGCGCTGATCGCCGGGGAGAAGGGGCGCGGCATGCCGGCCTCGAGGATCGTGCTCGCCGGCTTCAGTCAGGGCTGCGCGATGACGCTCATGACCGGCCTGCGCCACGACGAGCGGCTGGCCGGCCTGGTCGGCCTGTCGGGCTACCTGCCGCTGGCGGCCAAGGCCGAGGCCGAGCGCCATGCCGCCAATCGCGACGTGCCGATCTTCCTTGCCCACGGCATCTCCGACCCGGTGATTCCGATCGCGCGCGCGCGGCAGTCGCGCGAGGTGCTGACGGCGCTCGGTCACCCGGTCGAGTGGCACGAATACCCGATGCCGCACTCCGTGTGCGCACCCGAGATCGACGACCTCGGTAAATGGCTGCGCGGCGTGCTGGTCGTCTGACACGACCGAGGCAGGCACGGCCGACGGCCAAGCGCAGGCTCAGTCGTCGGCGGTGGCCGGCGCCTCGGCCTGCAGCCGCTCGATCGGCCCGCGCAAGGCGATCAGCATGGCCAGCGCAGGCAGCGCCAGCACGGTCGAGGCGATGAAGAACGTCGGCCAGCCGATCGAGAGCACGAGCACGCCGGCAAGCGGTCCGACCCAGACCCGGCCCACCGAGGCGAAGGCGCTGAGAAGCGCGAACTGGGTAGCGCTGAAGCGACGGTTGCACAGGCTGATGAGGAAGGCCAGGAAGGCCGCCGTGCCCATACCGCCCGACAGGTTCTCGGCGGCGATGACCAGCAGCAGGCCGCCGTCGACCGGCGTCGCCGCGGCGAGCTTGACGAAGCCCCAGTCGAAGGCCGGGATGACGAGCCCGGGCATGACGCCGCGGCCGTTCACCGCCAGCCACCAGAAGCCGAGGTTGCTCGCCATCTGCAGCACGCCGAAGAAGAGCAGCGAGCGCCAGAGGCCGAGCCGGATCATCAGCGCGCCGCCGACCACGGCGCCGACGATCGTGAGCCAGAGGCCGATCACCTTGTTGACGAGGCCGACCTCGGCCGGGCCGAAGTGCATGCCCTGGAGCAGGAACGGCGTCATCAGCGAGCCGGCGAAGGCATCGCCCAGCTTGTAGAGCACGATGAAGGCGAGAAAGGGCGCGGCACCGGGTTGCGCGAAGTAGTTGCGCAAGCCGCCGAGCAGGGTCTCGAATCGCGCCGCCCGGGCCGCCCACGCCGCCAGCGGCAGGGTCACGCCGATGCCGAGCAGCAGCACGCCCAGGTCGAGCCAGCGACCGGCGAGGGGTCCCGCGGCCAGGCCGGCGGCGGTGACCGCGGCCGTGGCCAGCGGCCGCAAGACACCATCGGTGACGAGGTAGCCGACGGCAACGGCGGCGATGACGGCGAAGAACCCCAGCACGTCGTGGCGCGCCACGCTGGTCGGCCGCACGGCATGGGCGACGCGCGGCAGCAGCGTTGCGGAGACGATGGCCGCTCCGACCATGACCATCGCCATCGCCCGATAGACCTCGGGCCAGGTCCAGCCGCCGCCCTGCGCCGGGTCGACCCAGATCAGCGTGATGCCGCCCGAGAGCACCATCGCCAGCCGGTAGCCGGCGACGCTGAGCGACGAGCCGAGGCCACGCTCCTCGGCGGCGAGGAGGTCGACCTGGTAGGCGTTGAAGACGACATCCTGGGAGGCCGAGATGAAGGCGACCAGGCCGGCCAGCAACGCGAAGGCCTGGATCGCGCCGGCCGGTGGCGTTGCCGCCAGCCATGTCAGCGCACCGGCCAGGCCGAGCTGGGTGACGACGAGCCAGCCGCGGCGGCGGCCGAGCCAGGGCGGCTCGAAGCGGTCCATCAGCGGTGCCCACAGGAACTTGAAGGTGTAGGGCAGGCCGACCAGCGTCAGGAAGCCGATGGTGGCGAGGCCGACGCCCTCGGCGCCGAGCCAGGCCTGCATGGCCTGACCGGTCAGCGCCAGCGGCAGGCCCGACGCGAACCCGAGCACGGTGACGGCGGCCAGCCGATGCAGCGCGGCAGGGTCGAGGCGGCGGCGGTGAATGACCGAGGCGGCCGGCGCCGCGCTCCGATCGGGCGGTGGCGTCATCGGCTCATTCTAGGGAGCACGCCCGAGGGCCGGCGTCCCGGCCGACGGCATCACCCGGCAACATCGACAATCGCGCATGGCCCGACCTCTCGGCGCGAAGGCGCCCGCTTTCGACAGCGCCGACTTCCGGGCCGCGCTGGCGATGTTCGCCACCGGCGTGACCATCGTCACCGCCCGCGACGCGCACGGCGCGCCGGTCGGCCTGACCGCCAACTCCTTCAACTCGGTTTCGCTGGCGCCGCCGCTGGTGCTCTGGAGCCTGTCGCGGCAGGCCGGCACGATGCCCGCCTTCGCGCGCGGCTCGCACTACGGCATCCACATCCTCGCCGCCGGCCAGCACGCCCTGGCCGAGCGCTTCGCGAGTCGCGACGTCGACCGCTTCGCCGGCGTGGCCTGGCGTGAAGGCCGCAACGGCGTGCCGCTGATCGACGGCGCCGCCGCCGTCTTCGAATGCTTCAACCGCAGCCGCTACGAGGAGGGCGACCACGTCATCTTCGTCGGCGAGGTCGAGCACTGCGAGCGCAACGACGGCGCCCAGCCGCTGATCTTCCACGGCGGCCGCTACTTCACGGAGTTGCCGTTGTAGGTAGCCACTGCGCCACGCGACGTGGCCGGCGTGGTGCGGGGTCAGACGGCGTTGCGGCGAGCGCGCACGCGGGCGAACTCGACGAACCAGGCTACCGCGCCGCCATCGGCCATCGCGCCCGGCTTGAACACCTGCTCCGCGGGCGTTCCCATCAGCAGCTTCTTGACCGGCAACTCCATCTTCTTGCCCGAGAGGGTGCGCGGCACGGCCATCACCTGATGAATCTCGTTGGGCACGTGCCTGGCCGAGAGGGCGGAGCGGATGGCGCCTCGCAGGCGCTGCACGAGGTCTTCGTCGAGAACGGAGCCCTCGCGCAGAACGACGAAGAGCGGCATGTAGCTCTCACGACCGAGGTATTCCAGGTCGACCACGAGCGAGTCCATCACCTCGGGCAGCGCTTCGACGACCCGGTACAGCTCGGCGGTGCCCATGCGCACGCCGTGGCGGTTGATGGTGGCGTCGCTGCGGCCGTAGATGACGGCGCCGCCGCGCGGCGTGATGCGAATCCAGTCGCCGTGGCGCCAGATGCCGGGGTACATGTCGAAGTAGCTGTCGTGATAGCGGCTGCCGTGCGGCCCGGCGGGAATGTCGCCCCAGAGATAGAGCGGCATCGACGGCATCGGCTTGATGCAGACGAGCTCGCCGACCTCGTCGACCAGGCTGCGTCCGCGGCCGCGCTCGTCCGGCTCGCTCCAGGCCTCGACGGCGGCGCCGAGGCAGCGGCACTGCATCTCGCCGGCGACGACCGGCAACGTGCGCATGCCGGCCACGAAGGCGCCCGCGAAGTCGGTGCCGCCGGAGATCGGATTCAGCCAGATGTCGTGGCCATCGACCTTCGGCAACCTGTCCCAGACCCACCGGTAGCACTCGACGGCCAGCGGCGAGCCGGTGGCGCCGACGGCACGCAGCGCGCTCAGGTTGCCTGCCGCGCCCGGTTCCACGCCGGCCTTGAGACAGCTGGCGAAGAAGGCGGCGCCGGCGCCGAAGAAGGTGACGCCGGTGGCCGCCGCGAAGCGCCAGAGCGTCGACCAGTCGGCGACGCGCTCGGCGGTGGCGCTGCGAGGCCCGGACGGGCTGCCGTCGTACATGCACACGGTCGTGCCGCCGAGCAGCGCACCCATCTGCGAGTTCCACATGATCCAGCCGGTCGAGCTGTACCAGTGATAGCGGTCACCGGTGACGGCACTGGGGCCGACATCGTTGTGCAGCGCGCCGGCCTTGAGCGCCTCGAGCATGACGCCGCCGTGGCCGTGCACGATCGCCTTCGGCAGGCCGGTCGTGCCGCTCGAGTAGACGATCCAGAGCGGGTGGTCGAAGGGCAGCGGCCTGGCTTCGAAGGTCGTGTCGCCGTCGGTGAGGCGGGCGAAGTCATGGCCCGCTCGGTCAGTGGTCGCGAAACCAGCCGCCGAAGCGCCGGTGTCGAGGTTGCGCCAGAGAACGACGTCGCTCACGCTCGGCAGCTCGGCCAGCAACTCGCCCAGGACGCCGGTGCGGTCGTGGGCCACACCACCGTTGACGTAGCCGTCGCATGCCACCAGCACCTTCGGCTCGATCTGGCGAAAGCGGTCGAGCACGGCGTGGGCGCCCATCTCGGGCGAGCACACCGACCAGATCGCACCGACGCCGGCGCAGGCCAGAAAGGCGACCGCCGTCTGCGGCACGTTGGGCATGAAGGCACAGACACGGTCACCCGGGCCGACGCCCATGGCGTCGAGCGCGGCCGCGAACTGCGCCACCTGGCGGCGCAGTTCGGGCCACGACATCTCGGCGGATTCGCCACGAACCTGCATCGCCTCGTTGCGAAAGACGATCGCCGGATGGCCAGCGGCATGGTTGCGGTCGACGTGGCTGAACAGGTGCCCGGCGTAGTTGACGCGGGCGCCCGGGAACCAGCACGCACCGGGCATCACCTCGGCCTCGAGCACCGCCGAATGCGGGGTCGGCGAGCGCACCTCGAAGTAGTCCCAGATCGATTGCCAGAACGCCGTCAGGTCGCTGCACGACCAGCGCCAGAGGCGGTCGTAGCCCTCGGTCGTCGTGGCGTCGAAGACAAGTCCGCGCTCGGCTTCGAGCCAGCGCGTGTAGGCGAGGATCAGAGGTGCGGCAGCAGCCATCGCGATGGTGTTCGCAGGCGACTCAGGCGAGTGCCCGGGCCCGCTGCTCGCCGTCGACCTCGATCTGGTGCCAGAAATCGTTGCGGAAGAAAGGCTGGCGAAAGCCGGTGATCCAGGGCCTCGAGAGATCGTTGTAGATGCGGTGCACGTGGATGCGATAGGGCATGTAGGCGACCACGATCTCGCTCGCCTTCTTGAAGAGTTCGGCACGCTCGGGCGTATCGGGCATGTCGAGCGCGCTGCGATAGATCGCGTCGAACTCGGCGTTCTTGAAACGCGCCAGGTTGGCCTCGCCGAGCGACTCGCCGTACATCGTCTCGAGGTCGCCCTGGGCGTCGGGCGTCGACGAGGTGCCGCCGAGGAACCACATCTGCAGCTTGCCGGCGCGCGACGCCTTGTAGTGCTCGGGCCACTGCGCCACCTCGAAGCGGACGCGCACGCCGATCGCCGTCAGGCTGCGCAGCCAGTTTTCATTGAACTGGCGGTTGGACTGGTCGGGCTCGGTGGCCATCGTCAGGACCAGTGGCGAGCCATCGGGGAGTTCGCGCCAGCCGTCGCCGTTCCTGTCGAGGTAGCCGTAGATGTCGAGCAAGGCCTTGGCCCGCGCCGGGTCGTAGCTGCTCTGGTCGGTGTGGAAGGTCGGGTCGTAACCGAAGGTATGCGGAGCCATCGGCGCCTGCGCGGCGATGGCGTTGCCGCGGCGGATCACGCGGATCTCGGCGTCGATGTTGTAGGCCAGCTCGACCGCGCGGCGCAGCGCCACCTTCTCGGGGGTGTAGCCGCCCACCAGCGGGTCCTCCATGTTGAAGTACGACATCGCGACGTCGGCATTGATGAAGCGCCGCAGCGTGATGCCCTGCCTTGCAAGATTCGGCGCGAGCTTGCCGTTGGGCGCGGCGATCAGCGACAGATCGGCCGGCAACCGCACGAAGTCGGCCTGGCCGTTGAGGAAGGAAAGCCAGCGCGGCTGGCCTTCGTCGATGACCGAGATCTCGACACCGTCGTTGAGCGGCAGGCGGCGGCCGTTGAACCGCCTGGCCCAGGCCTGGCCTTGGGCGTCGTCTGCAGCCGGCTCGCTGTAGTAGCGCGCGTCGCGGTAGGTCGGGTTCTTCTCGAGCACGATCCGGGAGCTGCGGCGCCACGACTTCAGCCTGTACGGGCCGGTGCCCACCGGGTGCGCCATGATGTCGTTGCCGTACATCTCGACGACCTCGCGGGCGACGGTGACGTAGTAGCCCGAGGCCAGCGTCGTCGCGAAACGTGGCCGCGGCGCCGAGAGCTTGAACTGCACCGTGTAGCGGTCGAGCGCGCGCAGCCCCTCGACCTCGCTGTCGTAGTCGAACGGCTTCTTGTCCTTGACGGCGCGCTCGCGCAGCTTGGCGAGGCCGACGATGCCCTCCTCGCCGAGCGAGCTGAACACAGGGCTCTTGGTGGTCGGATCGAAGATGCGCTTGAAGGTGAAGACGATGTCGGCCGCGACCAGCTCGCGCGGCTTGCCCTTGAACGCCGGGTCATCGGCGAAAAGGATGCCGCGCTTCAGCTGCACGGTCCAGACCTTGAAGTCGGCCGAGACCTGAGGCAGGGCCTCGGCTGTGCACGGCACCAGCTTGACCGGCATCGCCAGCGGGTCGTAGCCGAGCAGCGCTTCGAAGATATGCGAGGTGACGCGCAGGGAGTACAGGTCACCGACCTGGCCGGGGCTGAAGCCCGTCTCGGCGGCCTCGAAGAGCACGTGAAGAATGTTGCCTCCTCCGCCCGGTGCGGCCACCCCCGCGGCACGTGCGGGCCAGGCGCCGGCACCGAGGACGCCGGCCGTGGCGAGGGTCGCGGTGAATCGGCGGCGGTCGCGGTCGTGCGTCATGGTCTCAGGTCCTGCGATGCGGCTCGGCCGCGGTGGCGTCGAGATCGACGTAGTGCCACCACTCCTGCCAGAAGATCGGGCGGCGATAGCCGACAAGCTGCGGATAGGTCATGTCGGTGACGATCCGGTTGACGCGAAACTTGTACGGCATGTAGGCCACGGCGAGTTGCACCGCCTGCCGGAAAAGTGCGGCGCGTTCGGGTCCGTCGGCGATGACCTTCAGGCGCGCATAGATCTTGTCCATGGCCGGCAGCCTGAAACGGCCCATGTTCTGGCCCCCGATCTGGTTGCTGTCGTAACGGGCGAAGCTGCCGATGCTGTCGGGCGCGTCGGCGGCGGAGCCGACCGACCACACCATGAACTTGCCGGAGCGAGCGGCCTTCAGGTTCTCGGGCCACTGCGCGTACCTGAACGCGATGCGCACGCCGAGTACGTCCATGTTCTTCTTGAAGAGCTCCTCCAGCTGGCGTTGCGTGTTGTCGGGCTGGGTCGTGACCTCGAGCACCAGCGGCGAGCCATCGGGTCGCTCACGCCAGCCATCGCCGTTGCGGTCGACGAATCCGAAGGTATCGAGAAGGCCCATCGCGCGGGGCGGGTCGTAGTCGCCGAATTCCGTGCGCTCGGTCGGCGAATAGGCGCTGGTGTAGGGAATGATGGGCGACTGCGCGACCCTGGCCTGGCCCTTGCGAACCAGACGCGCCTCGCGCGGCGTGTCCATCGCCAGGCCGATGGCGCGGCGCAGGGCGACGTCGGCCGGCGTATAGCCGCCGACCATCGGGCTCTCCATGTTGAAGAAGAGCTGGGTCGAGGCCGGCTCGGTCTGGCGATAGCCGCGGATGCCGTGCCTGGCCAGGTTCGGTGCGACCTTGCCGCCAGGCATCGCGGTGCCGACGAAGTCGGCGGCAACGCGCTCGATGTAGTCGGCGTCACCATTGACGAACGCCAGCCAGCGCGGTTGCTCCTCCTCGACGATCGAGACCTCGACACGGTCGACCATCGGCAGGCGACGGCCCTTGAAGCGGGCCACCAGGGCCTGGCCTTCGGCATCGTCCTCGGCGGGCTCGGCGTCGTAGAACATCTCGCGGAAATCCGCGCTCTTCTCGAACACGATGAGCGAGCTGCGCCGCCACTGGACGAGCTTGAAGGGACCGGTGCCGACAGGATGGCCGTCGACCTGGTCGCCGTAGAACTCGACCACCTCGCGGGCGACGGCGCCGAAGATGTCGCTTGCTGCCAGGTTTTCGGCGAAGCGCGGCCGAGGCTCCTCGAGCGTGAAGCGAATCGTGTACCGATCGATCGCACGGACGCCCTCGATCTCGCGCTCGTAGTCGAACGGCTGCCTGCTGTCGAGCGCGGTCTTTCGCAGCTGGGCCAGGCCGACGTATTTGTCGGCGTCGTAGCTCGACCAGGACGGGCTCCTGTTCGCCGGGTCGGCGAAGCGCTTCAACGAGTAGACGTAGTCCTGCGCCACGAGCTCTCGCCGCTGGCCCTTGAACGCGGGGTCGGCCGCGAAGTAGATCCCGCGCCGCAGCCGCACCGTCCAGACACGGAAGTCTTCCGACGGTTGCGGCTCGCCCTCCGCGGTCAGCGGCTTGACCTTGACCGGCCGCGCCAGGTGGTCGTACTTGTAGAGCGCCTCGAAGATGTGCGGCGTCAGGGTGCGCGAATAGAGGTCGTTGATCTTGACCGGATCGAGGCTGGTCTCGGCGACACGGAAAGCGTAGCGCAGCACCTTCTTCGCGGCGCCCGGTGCCGACGTCGCGGCCGGCTGCGCCAGCACCGGAAAGGCGGTCGCGACGGTGGCGGCCACGACGAGGTCGCGACGCTTCAACTCGAGTCCTCTTGCGTGTCGGTCATGGATGGCGCCAAGGATAGCTGGCTGCAATTAGACTCACGGCCTTGCCGCGCTGCGGCCACTCCCCGGGGACGCGCCCCTCGCGATGACGGCCTACCTGATCCGGCGCCTCTGGCAGATGATCCCGACGTTGCTCGGCGTCGTCCTCCTCGTCTTCTTCCTGTTCAAGACGTTCGGCGGCGATCCGGCCGAGGTGCTGGCCGGCCTCAATGCATCGCAGGCGACCGTCGACGCGATTCGCGACCAGCTTGGCCTGAACCAGCCCTGGTATGTGCAGCTCGGCATCTATCTGAAGGGCATCGTCACGTTCGACTGGGGTCGCAGCTGGGCCACCAACGAATCGGTGGCGCATCTGTTCGCGACGCGGCTGCCAGCGACGCTGACGGTGATGCTGCCGATCCTGATCCTCGACACCCTGCTGGCGCTGCCGATCGCGATGTGGGTGGCTTACCGGCGCGGCTCGCTCGGCGACCGCGCCATCATGATCGGCAGCACGCTGGCGCTCTCGATCTCGTTTCTGGTCTACATCATCGTCGGCCAGTACGTGTTCGGCTTCCAGCTCGGCTGGTTCCCGGTCCAGGGCTGGAGCGACAGCGTCCTGACCAACCTCGTCACCTACGTGCCGCTTCCGGTGATGCTGGCACTCATGGTCGGGCTGGCGCCGCAGACGCGGCTGTACCGCACCTTCTTCCTCGACGAGCTCGGCCACGACTACGTGCGCACGGCGCGGGCCAAGGGCATGACCGAGAAGACGGTGCTGTTCCGCCACGTGCTGCGCAATGCCATGGTGCCCATCCTCACCAACGTCGGCCTGGCGCTGCCCGGCATCTTCGTCGGCTCGTTCCTGATCGAGGTCTTCTTCTCGATCCCCGGCCTCGGTCGAGAGGTGATCCTGGCCGTCAATCGCAACG
>JBDTCA010000025.1:0-6454 GCA_039923815.1 Caldimonas sp.
CGCAGCGCGTGGGTGCGCCGGGCCACGCCGAGCGGCAGTTCGTCGAGCAGTTCGAGGGCACGTGGCGCGTCGCGGTCGTCGAGCGCCCACTCGGCGGCGAGCAGATGGGCGCCCTCCTCGGCCGAGCGCGTGGCGGCGCTGCGCTGCGCCGGCGCGAGCGCAAGCCGCAGTTCCTCGTCGCGCAGCGCCCGGTTCTGGACCCGATGCGCACTGCCGGCGGCGAGCAGGTGGCCGAGCATCGTGAATTCGTTGTCCTGGTCGAGCTCCGGGGTCTCGGCCTGGATGGCGATGGCCCGCTGCGCCGCCTTCTGGGCCCGCGTGTAGCGGCCACCGAAGTAGAGCGCGAGCGCTTCGCGCAAGGCGGCCTGGCCACGCCGGTCGCGACGGGCGACGCGCCATTCGCGGGCCCGCCGCGGCAGGCCGGCCAGGGAATTGACGCCCTGGATGACGCCCACGATCAGGAAGCAGCCGCCGACCAGCAGCAGCAAGAAGAGATTGAGCGAGACATCGAGGCGCCAGCCGCCCCAGTAGAAGGTGGCCAGGCCGTCGTTGGTGCCGAACGTCGTCGCCGCGACGACGGCCACGGCGAAGAGCAGGACGAACCAGATCGTCAGGCGCATGGCCTAGCGGCCGCCGGAGACCGTGGCCAGCGCCGCCAGGGTGTCGTCGGGCCGGGCGACGCCGCCTTGCCGCGCCTGCGCCGTGACCTGCCGCAGCAGCTCGCTGGCCGCCAACGTTCGCTTGGCCGAGCGGTCGAAGTAGCGGTCGATCGCACCCTGGGCCCAGCGCACGTCGGCCTGGGCACCGTCGAACTGGCGCGACAGCAGCGCCAGCCTGGCGTTGAGCAGGCGCAGCTTGATGTTCTCGCGCAGGAAAAAGGCCTGTTCGGGCGCGACCAGCATCGCCTCCGGATGAGCGATCCGCGTGACGCGCACGAGTGAGCGGATCTCGCTCCAGACGCTGTCGACGATGACGCTGCCGGCGCGCCCGAACTCGCGTGAGAACCAAGCGCCGACGCCGTCGGTCGAAGACGCCGCCGGCGCGACCGGCGCCGGCTCGCCGTTGGCGGCCCGCGCTGCCTGGCGCCGTGTTTCCGGCGCCGACAACAGAGGCAGCTCGTCGACCAGGCGCATGGCCTCGTCGAGCTTGATCGAGAGCGCCGCGACGTCGGCGACGTTGGCCGAGCGGGCGCGCTCGAGGTCGCGGGCCATGGCGCGCCGCACCGGTTCGAGCCGCGGCTGGTTGGCGCGCGCGATCCGGTCCTCGCCCTGCTTGAGCGCCGCCACCACCGGCTCGGCGCTGCCCGTCAGTGCGCTCTGCTGCACGGCCGCGCGCAAGGCTGATTCGACGTCGACGACCAGGTTCTCGTCGCGCGAGCGCGCCACCGACTGGATCAGATCCTCGAGCTGGCTGCGCTGCACCGCCACCTCGTTGAGGCGCGCTTCGAGCAGGGCGACCTTCGCGGTGGCGTCGCGGGCGCTTTCCTGGGCCTGCTTGGCCAGCAGCGTCGCTTCGGTGACGAGGGCCGTGCTGTCCTGCTGGCGGCGGACCAGATCGCGCTCGCTGCTGCTCACGCGCTGATCGGCTTTCCAGGCGAAGACGAGGGCCACGATGGCGACCAGCGCCAGGGCGGCAACCAACGCCGCGAACAGGCGCCAGGGCAGATTTCGCGCCGACACGGCCGGCGCTACGGAAGCGGCGGCGGCGGGCACAGGATCGTCGGTCACGGTTGGAACGATTGTATGCAGGCGACCAGTGCGTCGAAGCCCGGCGCCGGCTCGGCGACACGGCCGAATCCGGCCTCCCGCGCCCGTGCCGCGATGCGCGGATGGGTGGCGATGGCGCGGGCCCCTGACAAGCGGCCCACGCCCGCCGCCGCCTCGAGATGACCGATGGCTTCCGAGCTGCTGAAGAGCCAGAGTGTGTCGACGCTGTCGACGAGCCCGTCGAGAAGAACGCGGCTGGCGCCATCGAACGCCGGTGCGGCGCGGCGATAGGCGCTCAGCGTGTCGACCTCGGCGCCAGCTTCGGCAAGTCGCTCGGCGAGCCAGTCGCGGCCGCCATCGCCCCGCACGATGAGGGCGCGGGTGCCACGCCAGTCGCGTTCGTCGGCAACTTCACGCAAGCGCAGCCATACCGCTTCGGAGTCGAAGCTTGCCGAGTCGGCGGCGGGCTCGACGATCTGCGCGGCCGGCACGCCCACCTGGCGCAATGCCTCGGCACTGCCGGGGCCGGGCGCCGCCGCAACGACGCCGGCCGGCCAGGCCATCTTCGCCGGCCGCGCCGCGAAGAAATGCAGCACCGCGTTCGGACTGACGAAGAAGACGAGCCGGCGTGTCGCCAGGCCTTGCCAGGCCGCGACGGCCGCACCGCGATCGCGCGCGGCGAAGATTTCGATCAGCGGCAGGGCACCAGCGTCGACACCGGCCGCGTGCAGCCGTCGAAGCCAGTCGCCGGCCTGCGCCGCCGGCCTCGTGACGACAACGCGTGGCGGCCTGGCCGCCGCATTCACCGGCCGTCCGGCGCTGCGGCCAGGATCTCGCTGGCGTCGAGATAGGCGGCAGCGCCGCCGGCCAGCAACTCCTGGGCGGCAACGAGGCCGAGTGCCTCAGCGGCGGCTTCGTCGCTGCACTCGCGGGCGACGCGGGCGCGGATCAGCGCTGCGTCGTTGCGGCCCGGATGGCCGACTGCCGCGCGCAGCTCGAGCGTGGCGCCCTGCCACGCGGCGTAGGCTGCGAGTGGCATGCTGCAGTTGCCGCCGAGGGCGCGCGAGACGGCGCGCTCGGCAACGACGGCGAGCAGCGTCGCCCGGTGCGTCAGCGCTGCCAGCCGCGCATTGAGCGCGTTCGAAGCAGCGCGTGTCTCGATGGCCAGCGCGCCCTGGCCGGCGCATGGCAGCATCTCTGCGGGGTCGAAGCGGACGCGGATGCGGGATTCGAGGCCGAGCCGCATCAGACCGGCAGCGGCGAGCACGATGGCGTCGTAGCCACCGTCGTCGAGCTTCCTCAGGCGCGTGTCGAGATTGCCCCGCAAGGCGTCGATGCGCAGGTCGGGCCGCATCGCCAGGATCTGCACGACGCGACGCAGGCTCGAGGTACCGACCACGGCGCCGGGCGGCAGCTCGGCGAGCGAGGCATGGCGGTTGGAGACGAAGGCGTCGCGCGGGTCCTCGCGTTCGAGCACGGCCGCCAGCGTGAAGCCGGCCGGCAGATCCATCGGCACGTCTTTCAGCGAGTGCACGGCGAGGCCGGCGCGGCCATCGCTGAGTGCGGTCTCGAGCTCCTTGATGAAGAGTCCCTTGCCGCCGACCTTGGCCAGCGTGCGGTCGAGGATCTGGTCGCCGCGCGTCGTCATCGGCAGCAGCGTCACGGTGGTGCCGCCGCCGGCCTGCAGCAGTGCCTGGACATGCTCGGCCTGCCAGAGCGCGAGGCGGCTTTCGCGGGTGGCGATCACGATCGACTCGGGCATCACGGCATCCTAGCGCAGGCCCTGTGCCGGATCGCGTAAGCCCGGCACGCCTTCTTCCGCATCATCGCCACCCTGGCCGGGACGGCCGCCGTTGCGAACACGTCCAGCGCGGCATCCATCTCTCGATCAACGGGCTGGCGACGGCGCTGCGGACTCCGGAGTCGCGGGCGCCGAGGCAGCGGCCCTCGCGAACGTCTCCCGGCTCATTCGCGTTTCGCCGGCGAGCGTCTGCATGCTCTTGCCCGACGCCTTCGCCAGTGCCCGCGCCGCCTCGACCTCGCCGGCAGCGGCGGCTAGCGTCCAGAACGCGTGTGTCCGCATTACCGCTCCACAGCCGAGCGGATCGGGACTGGAAAACAAGTCGCTCTGCGCGGCCGCCAGCGCGTCGTCCTCCTCGCGCAGCCTGGCGATCCGTTCGGCAGGCCACCTGGCGCGCTCGCCAATCCGAAGGGCAATGCGCCGTTCGAGAAGCGTCGACGGATGCGTCATCAGCGTCTGCGCGGCACCGTCGCAGGCCTGCCAGCGGTTGCTGTCCTGGAGCAACGGCGCTGCGCACCACTGAACCGCGACTTGATAAGCCGGCAGCTGCCATTCCGCGACGATGGCGAGCACGAACCCCGCGACCTGTGCCTTCTCGAATTCGCTCGCCTCGGCCGTCAAGCGGCTCATGGCCTCGCCGTAGAGCCGCGCGCCGTCAACCCGGCTCGTCGTCGCCGTGGCAACGCGATACATCGCCTCGTCGACGCCGGCCGCGTCTTTGCGCGACCTGGCTTCCCCGGCGAGATGGAGCCAGGGCACCGCGTTGGTGGGATCGATGCGCGTCCATTGCTCGACGGAAACAAGCTGGCACGATGGCGCGTCGGCACCGGAAACCCGATTCGAACGACACGCCTCGACAGCGGTGGCATACACGTATGGATCTTGCGTCGACGACGCCAGCTTGGCGATCGCTTCCGTGCTCGGGCCCATGGCTTGGCTGCGCGTGCGTGGCCGCGAGAGCGCCGCGTCGTCGATGCAGGGCTTGACGCTGCCGCAACGATGCCTGACGGCGAGCGCCTCGGCAGTCAGCGCCGAAGCGGCGTCGGCCGCACCTTTCAACATCAACGCCGTGACGCGCGCCTGCTCGCCGGCCTCGCCCTGCATCCGGGCGACGAGCCGCTCGACAGCCGAGGCGGCCGCAGCCGCCCACGGCGCGTCGCGGCCCGACTCCAGGGTCTCGGGCCGAACGAGGCCGACCCCGCAGACCTCGACCTCGCCGGCACGGCGACGCGCTTCATCGCTCTCGCTGTCGGCCGCCGTCTCCTGGGCGATATCGCTCGACTCGCCAAGAACGGCGGCCCTTGTCTCGGCGGGCAGGTCCGCAACGGACTGCGAGGCATCGGCGGGCGAGGCATGCTCCGCGGCGGGAGCCGCGTGCCGCGGCATCGCGATGAACGCGAGCACGATTCCGATTCCGATCGCGCCGCCGACAGCGGCGGTCCGGATGCGTCGATTCGAGGCCACGCGGAATTGTGTCGTCCGCCGCTGCCGCTAAGGCCCCACGTTCACCGCCCCACCGCCACCAGCGCCTCCCGCACCGCGGCGACCTGCCGCCGCGAGACGGCCAGCCATTCGCCGACGGGCGCGACGCAGACGCCCCAGCCTTCGTAGCCTTCCTCGTCGCTCTCACCAGCGATCGCGCGGCGTTCGAGGGCCCGGACGGCGCGCCTGGAGACGAGCGCGTTGCGGTGCACGCGCAAAAAGCGGTCACCCAGGCGCCCTTCGAGCTCGGCAAGGGAGTCGTCGAGCACGTGGGTGTGGTCGGCCGTGCGCAGCGTCACGTACTTGAGCTCGGCCTTCAGATAGAGCACGTCCGACACCGGCACGCGGATGACGCGGCCGCGGTCGCTGACGATGATCGCCGGCGCATCGTCGACCGGCATCGGAGGCTCGGCCGCGGTGGGCTGCGTCGGCATCGCCAGGCGCTGGGCGACGCGACGCAGCGCCGCATGCAGGCGCTCGCGCCGGACCGGCTTGGTCAGGTAGTCGACGGCGTCGAGGTCGAAAGCCTTCAGCGCGTGCTCGGCGTGGGCGGTCACGAAGACCACGGCCGGCGCCGGGTCGCGCAGGCGCAGCTCGGCGGCGAGCTGAGTGCCGTCGCGGCCGGGCATCTGCACGTCGAGCAGCACCAGGTCGCAATGCCTGGTCGCCAGCCAGACCAGCGCCTGGGCCGCGTTGGCGGCCTCGCCCACCACCGTCACCGCGGGCTCCGAGCACTCGCCGACGAGGCTCTTCAGCCGCATCCGGGCAAGCTCCTCGTCGTCGACGACGAGGACGCGCAACGGCGCGGCACCGGTCCGGACCTGGGGATCTGCAATCGATGAAGTCATGCTCATAGGGGCACCACGATCTGGACGCGATAGACGTCCTTGTCCTGTCTGGCTTCGAACTGGGCAGCGACGTCGTGCATGAGGCGAAGACGGTCGCGAACATTCTTGAGCGCCATGCCGTGGCCGGGCCGCGAAGGCTCCTTCGGCACGCTGTTGGCGATCGACAGCACGGCACGGCCGAGCTTGACCTGGGTGCGGATGCGGATCACGCCGCCTTCCTGCGAAGGCTCGACCCCGTGACGCACCGCGTTCTCGACCAGCGGCTGCAGCAGCAGCGGAGGCACGCGGGCGCTGGCCGCTTGCGGATCGATCTCCCACGTGACGTGCAGGCGGCTGCCGAAGCGGATCTGCTCGATGTCGAGGTAGCGCTGGGCGAGGTCGACCTCGGCGCCGAGCGTGACCGACTCGTCGCTCTCGGTGATGGCGACGCGAAAGAGCTCGGAGAGGTCTTCGAGCACGGCCTCGGCACGGGCCGGGTCGAGGCGCACCAGCGTCAGCGCGGTGTTGAGCGTGTTGAACAGGAAGTGCGGGCGGATGCGCGACTGCAGCTCGGCCAGCCGCGCTGTCGTCTCGGCCGGCAGCGTCGCCATGGCACGCAGGCTGAGCCACTGGAAGAC
>JBDTCA010000026.1:0-10365 GCA_039923815.1 Caldimonas sp.
CGGTGAGCAGCTGGTACAGCAGCACGCCGAGCGAATAAACGTCGGTCGCCGTCGTCACCTCTTCGGCGCGGAGTTGCTCCGGCGCGGCGTAATCGGGCGTGAGCGCGCCGCGGTGGCCCCCGGTGAGATCGGTGGCGGGTTCGTCGGCGCTGCCTTGCAGCAGCTTGGCGATGCCGAAGTCGAGCAGTTTCACGCTGCCGTCGGCACCGACCAGGATGTTGCTCGGCTTGATGTCGCGGTGGATGACGAGGTGCCGATGCGCATGGGCGACGGCCCCGAGCACGTCGCGAAAAAGGGCGACGCGCTGGTCGACGCGCAGCCGGTGACTGTCGCAGTGGTGGTCGATGCGCTCCCCATCGACCAGCTCGAGCACCAGGTAAGGTTGGCCGCCGACCGTGACGCCGGCGTCGAGCATGCGGGCGATGTTCGGGTGCGACAGGCGCGCCAGGATGGCGCCCTCGCGCTCGAAGCGGCGCGCTCCGGCCAGGCCGACGAGCGACAGGTGCAGCAGCTTGACCGCGACCGCGGCGTCGAAGCGGCCGTCGCCGCGGTGCGCGCGCCAGACTGCGCCCATGCCGCCCTGACCGAGCTGCGACTCGAGCACGTAGGCGCCGATGCGGGTGCCGGCCAGCCCAGGCGCAGCAGCGTCGTTCGCCAGCGGGGGTGGCGACGCACTGCCGGCGAGGAACTGCGCGGCCTCGGCATGCGCCGCGTCGGCGAGCATCGACGCGAGCTCGGCGGCCAGGGCGGCGTCGTGGCCACGGAGTACCGACAGCCGCTCGGCTCGCTCCACGGGGGCAAGGTCGAGCAGGTCGTCGAGCAGCGGGCTGAGTCGCTTCCAGCGGTCGGCGTCCGGAACCATCACGCGCCGGTGCCGAGGGTGCGGTAGAGAAGCAGCCGGGCCTTCTCCCACTGCCGCTGCACGGTGCGTTCCGACACGCACTGCAGTGCCGCGATCTCGGCCACGGAGAGGCCGCAGAAGAACTTGAGGTCGACGACGTGGGCGAGCTCCGGCTCGAGCACGGCAAGTTCGTCGAGCGCGGCGCCGATCTCGGACAGCACGCCCGGATCGGCGATGCTCGCCGCCGTTTCGGTATCGAGCGAGGTGATGTCGAGGCCTCCGCCGCGCTTCTGGGCGCGGCCGGCGCGGGCCCGGTCGATCGCCACCGCCCGCATCGCCCGCGCCGCGTAGGCGAGAAAGCGGCCCCGGTCCGGGAAGGCGAGTCCATGCCGCTGCGACATGTCGAGATAGGCCTCGTGAACCAGCGTCGTCGCGCTCAGCACCGCGCCCTGCCCCGCCCGCGCCGTCTCGCGCCGCGCCAGCCGATGCAGCTCGTCGTAGAGCGCCGCGAAGAGCGCGTCGGCCGGGACGGGCGCGAGCAGGGCCGGGGCCGGTGCTGCCGACGGCACGTCGTCGTCGGCGGCCGGCTCCGATGCATCGTTGGCGGCGCTCATGGCCCGGCATTCTGCGCGCCGTCCGAGCCTTGACGGCGAATCGCCGACCCGCTGCACGCGTGCTCCTTCGCGGCTCGCTACAAGGCCTTCAGGAAGGCGACCATGTCCTCACGTTCCTGCTCGGTGAAGCCGATGCGGAAGCGGTCGTTGTAGAACCTGACGACCTCATCGAGGTCCTTCGCGGAGCCGTTGTGGAAATATGGCGCTCGCGGTGCCAGACCCCGCAGCGTCGGCCCCTTGAAGCGGCCGATGTCCTGCCAGCGACCGGTGACGAGGGCGCGACCCGGATCGGTGGTGCGCGTGGTCTCGCCGGTGAGCCTGTTGCGCAGCGTGTAGAGCGGCAAGTCGGGCGTACGCCGGCTGGCGTCGGCCAGGCCGATGTCGAGCGGCAGCGGCGTCGAGTGGTTGCCGGCATTCGGCGAGTTGTGGCACGTCGTGCAGGTGCCCTGGATCAGTGCCACGCCGAGGTCGTCGTTCAGGCCCTTGACGCCGGTGATGGCGATCGGCTTGCCGTTGAAAAGCGCCTGACCGCGCGCGATCGCCTGGCGCGCCACGGCGACCCGGCGACTGCGACCCTCCGGCTCGCGGCTGCGCGCGTCTTCGATGAACGACTGCCAGCCCTGGAACAGCGTCATCGCGTTCGGCGTGAACGAGGCATGCGTCCGGTAATCGCCGACCAGGGTGTCGTTGATGCCGAAGTACGAGGTCACGCCGGCCAGGAAGGCCGGGCCGCCGCGGGCGCCGTGCACCGAGAGGCGACCGGCGTCGTCGTCGAGCTGCTGGGCCGTGAAGAGGCCGAGCTCGAAGTCGACGATGGCATCGCGTTGCGCGGCGTCGAGCGGTGCCGACGCCTGCGCATGGCCGACGGTGGCGTCGTTGACCTGCGTCGCCAGGTTGAAGTGGAGCGGCGCGAAGCAGGTCGTGGTGTTGAAGATGCAGTCGGTCGAGGCTGCGTCGCCGTAGGTTTCGCGGCCGTCCCACATCACGGTGTTCAGGAAGCGCAGGTTGGTGCTGGGCAGGGGGCGGCGAAAAAGCGAGAGCTCGGCTGCGGAAGCGAAGCGGTAGGGGTCGTCGACGGCGACGAGCTCGAACTGCGCGCCGGCAGGGATCGGCATGCCGACGCGGATCAGCCCCTTCGTCAGCAGCATGCCGTAGGCACGCTGGCGGGCCGCCCGCGTCGAGACGTCGGCGTGCGGCGAGTTCGCGCCGTCGTTGAGGCGAAAGACGGGATCGGTGCCGCGGGTGCTCTCGAAGCGCTCGCGCAGACCCTTGGGCGTGACGCTCCAGCCTTCGGCTGGCTGGTGGCAGGTGACGCAACTCCGGCCGTTGCTGCCGAGCTCGCGGAAGAACGGGTTGCGTCGGTCGATGAAGCCGTTGGTGCTGATCGTCACCGCGACGCCGCTGTCGTTGCGCGCGCTGTGCATCTGGGCGACGTCGGGGCGGCGCCGATCGTCGTCGTCGGCCCGCGCGAGAGTCGTGAATCCTCCGGTCAATGCCATTGCCACTGCGATGACCGCGAGCCCCTGCGCCCGCCATTGCCGATCTGCCATGTCGCCTCCCGTTGCACTGCAGGAGTTGCTGGCCGCGCCAATCAGCGCGAAGGTGCTCCTGCTAAGAGGAAGAGCGCAATCCGGGCGCGGAACCCGCCACCCTGTCGGTGTTCGACCCTCCGTCGAGGGGAAGGGAAATCCCGGGGCTCGCTGCGTTGTCGATCGGCAGTGGCAGGTTTGCGCACTCGGTGAAGACGCGAATCGTGCAGTGCGCGCAGATGTTGCGGTCGAGGCGGTCGAAGATGGCAGCGATGGCGACGCGCTTGGCCGGAAAGATATGGTCGGTGCCGAGCTCGGGCGTGAAGCCGATGCGTTGCCAGAGCGCCAGCACCGGCGCCCGCGGCCGATGGAAGTAGACGTCGCCGCCGATGCGGCGCCGGACCACCAGCTCGGCCCGCCACATCTCGGCGGCCGCGAGGTCGATGAAGTTCATGCTCTTGGCCATCACCAGCAGGTGCTTCGGCGCACCGACCGGCGCGCGCAGGTCGCGCAGCTGGTCGCTCACGTGCGATACGGCGCCGAAGTAGACCTCGCCCTCCATGCGGATCATCTTCAGCTGCGGGCACTCGGGCAGCGGCGCCGCCACGTCGGCGCGCACGATGAAGGGTCGCCCCGGCTCGGGGCTGTCGAAGCCCATGACGCGGATGGCCGGCTTCGAGGTCCGGTAGACGTAGGTGAGCAACGACAGGATGGTGCCGAGCAGGATGGCGATCTCGATGCGGATCGAGACGGTGGCCGCGAAGGTGGTCGCGGCGACGGCGAAGTCCTGCCGGCTGAAGCGCCAGAGGCGCTGCCAGCTCGGCACATCGAGCAGCGACCACGAGATCAGGATGAGCAGGCCGGCAATCGCCGGCATCGGAATCAGCGACAGCAGCGGCGAGATCATCGCCACCAGCAGCAGCAGCCAGACGGACGCGAAGACGGCGGCCAGCGGCGTGCGCGCACCGGCGTCGAGGTTGGGGATCGAGCGGTTCAGCGAGCCGCACGACACGTACGACGAGAAGAAGCCGCCGACGATGTTCGACAGGCCCTGGCCGCGAAACTCCCGGTTGGCGTCGATGTACTGGCCCGAACGATCGGCGACGGCCTTGGCGATCGAGATCGACTGGCCAAGGGCGACGATGGTCAGCGCGAAGGCGATGCCGACGAGGTCGGGCAGCGCCCGCAGCTCGACGGCCGGCAACCTGAAGTGCAGCCAGATCGGCGGTATCGCGCCGACGACCGCGACCCGGGCGCCATCGGCAGCCGGCCCGCCGCGGTTGAGCGCATAGGCCAGCGCCGTGGCGGCGACGATTCCGAACAGCATGAATGGCCAACGCGGCCGCCAGCGCCGCACGCCGACCGAGACCGCGATCGTCGTCACCCCGACCGCGACCGCCGCCGGCGAGGTCTCGCCGATGTGGCCGGCGACGTGTGCGGCGAGCGCGAACAGCCGATGCGCCGAAGGCGACGACAGGCCCAGCAAGTCGGGCAACGAATAGAACGCGATCAGCGCCGCGGCGCCGGCCATGAAGCCGCGCAAGGCCGCCGGCGAGATGAAGTTGGCCAGGCCGCCGAGGCGCAGCGCGCCGATCCCGAACTGCATCAGGCCGACGAGCACCGTGACCGCCAGCGCCAGCGCGATGTAGTCGGGCGAGCCGACCACCGCCAGCGGCGCCAGCGTCGCGAACAGGGCCAGCGAGTTGGCGTTGGTGGGCCCGGAGACGACGTGCCAGCTCGACCCGAACAGCGCCGCCACGACGCACGGCACGATCGCCGTGTAGAGCCCGTATTCCGGCGGCATGCCGGCCAGCTTGGCGAAGGCGATGCCTTGCGGCAGCACCAGGAGCGCCCCGAGGATGCCGGCAACGGCATCGGCACGCAACGTCGACGCGTCGACGCGGTGGATCCAGGTGCCGAAGAGCTTCAGTCGGTGCTCTTCACGGGTCGACGTTCACGAGCCGGATCCCAGGCACCGCCTCAGTACACGGCCTTGACCGCTTCACCGCGGGTGCCGCTGCGCTCCGCTTCCTCGACGGACGCGGCGAGGTCGGAGAAGTAGCGCTCGGCGACCGGCTCGTGGGTGAGGTTGAGCATCAGGTGGATGCCGGCCGGCTCGCGGACGAAGCCGGTGAGCCAGCCACGCGCGTTCATGGCCTTGCCGACCGCCGCGATGTCGTGCGCCTGCGAACCGAAGGCGAGGATCGAGAGCTCGGGGCGGCCGAGCGTCTCGAAGCCGAGCGCGTTGACGCCGGCCTCGTAGGCGCGCCGCGTGGCGAGCACGCGCTCGGTGATGCGCAGGTAACCTTCTTCGCCGAGGTAGTTCATCACCGCCCACGCCGCGGCGATGGCACCGCCGGCGCGCGTGCCGACCAGCGTGTTCGTCATGTACTGGCCGCGCGGCCAGTTGTCGAAGGCGTAGGCCATGTTCCCGAACGAAGCGGAATCGGCGAAGAACAGGGTCGACGCGCCCTTGGCCGCATAGCCGTACTTGTGCAGGTCGGCCGAGATCGAGGTGACGCCGGGCACCGAGAAATCGAAGGCTTCGATCGGGGCGCCAAGCCGCTTCGCGAACGGTGCCAGATAGCCGCCGACGCAGGCGTCGACGTGCATCCAGATGCCGCGCGCCGCCGCCACCGCGGCAATGGCGGCGATCGGGTCCATGACACCGTGCGGATACGCCGGCGCCGACGCCACGACCATCACCGTGCTGGGCGTGATCGCGGCAGCGATGGCGTCGGGGTCGGCCGTGAAGTCGGCACGCAACGGCGTGCGGATGGTGTCGAGGCCGAGAAAGTGGGCCGCCTTGTCGAAGGCCGGATGGGCGCTGTAGGCGAGCACGATCTGCGGTCTGCCATCGATGCGGCGCTCGCCCGCGGCGCGATCGCGGGCCGCCTTGACGGCGAGAAAGATGCTCTCGGTGCCGCCCGTCGTCATCGCACCCTTCGCGTCACTGCCTCCGGAAAACAGCGACAGGCCCATCGCCACGACCTCCGACTCGAACTTCGCGAGGCTGCCGAATGCGCGCTGGCCGAGGCCGTTCTCGGAAAAATACATCACGTAGGCGCGCTTGGCGACCTCGAGCACGTCGTCGCCGGCGAAGTGGATGAAGGACGGCGCGCGGCCCCCGCGCCAGTCGACATCGTGCTCGCCTGCCTTCGTCAAACGCTGTTCGAGATCGAGCCAGGACGCGCCCAGTTTCGGCAACGCCATCCGGCCTCCCGGCTGCGTCAGGACCGGCCCGGCTGCCGCCGTGGCCGTCGAACGGGGAGAGTGCGCGGGTTCCATATGTTCAGCCTTCTTTTCCGCCCCAGTGGACGATGCGATTCTCGACCGCCCGCGCCAGCAGGTCGAGCAGGTAGCCGATGGCGGCCATGATGAGCACGCCGACGATGACGACGTTGGTGAGCAGAAAGTCGGAGGCCGACATCGCCATGAACGCGATGCCCGAAGTCGTCGCGATGAGTTCGGCACCGACCAGCATCGTCACGCCGATGCCGATCGAGACGCGGACGCTGGTGAAGATGCCGGGCAGGCTCGCCGGGAAGATCACGCGCCGGAAGATCGTCGTGCGCGAGGCGCCGAGCGCCAGCGCCGCCTGGATCTTGCGGGCGCCGACGCCACGCACCGCCTGCATGGCGCTGATCGAGAGAATCGGGAACAGCGCCAGGACGATGATCACGATCTTCGAGGTTTCGCCGATGCCGAACCAGATGATGAGCAGTGGCAGCAGCGCCAGCTTGGGCATCGGCCGCGTGATCTCGATCGGCGGGTCGAGCACCGCCTTGACGCTCTCGTTCATGCCCATCCACAAACCCAGCGGCACCGCGACGAGCAGCGAGATCGCGAAGGCCAGGCCGAAGCGGAACAGGCTGATGCCGATGTGAAACAGCAGGCTCTTGCCCTGGTAGCCGTTCTTCATCAGCGACATGAAGGTGTCGGCCACAGCCATCGGCGAAGGCAGGAACAGAGGTGCCACGAAGGGCTTGCCACCGGCAAAAGGCGTCGTCAGCAGGAACCAGATCGCAAGCAGGGCGATGAAGGAGCCGAGGTTGAGCCAGCGGGCTCGCGCCGAACGCTTGGCCTGCCTCATCGCGCCGCTTCCTGCGCCTGCGCCGCCAGCGCTTCCTCGCGGAGCAGGCCGAAGATGTCGGCCTTCATGCGCACGAACTCGGTGCTGGTCACCACCGCCGGATCATCGCTGAGCGCGAACTGGGGCGACAGGCGAGCCTTGATGCGACCGGGCCGGGCCGACATCACCACGACCTCGGTGGCGAGAAAGAGCGCCTCCTCGATGCTGTGCGTGATCCAGAGCACCGTCTTGCGGGTCTCCTGCCAGATGCGCTTGATCTCTTCCTGCAGCAGCTCGCGGGTCTGTGCGTCGAGCGCCGCGAAGGGCTCGTCCATGAGCAGGATCTCCGGGTCGTTGGCGAGGGCGCGAGCGATGCCCACGCGCTGCTGCATGCCGCCCGAGAGCTCGTACGGATAGCGCTTCGCGAAGCCGGTGAGGCCGACCATCTCGGTGTAGTGCGCCGCGATGCGCGCCGCTTCGGCGCCCGACTTGCCGGTGGCACGCGGCCCGAAGGCGACGTTGTCGGCAACGTTCATCCAGGTAAAGAGCGCGCCCTGCTGGAAGACGACACCGCGCTTCGGGTCGGGGCCGGTGACCGGCACGCCGTCCATCAGCGCCTGGCCGGTCGTGGCCGTCTCGAAGCCGGCCAGGATGTTGAGCAGCGTGCTCTTGCCGCAACCCGACGGCCCGACCAGGCAGAGAAAGGCGTTCTCCGCCAGGTCGAGCGTCAGCGGGTCGAGCGCCTGGACGGCGTCGTCGCCGCTGCCGAAGCGCTTCGAGACGTTGTCGAAGCGCGCCTTGACCGCCGTCACGCCAGTTGGGCGACGAAGCTCTTGTCGATCAGGCCGTTGAAGTCCTTGGGCATGACGTTGATCTGGCCGTTCTCCTTCAGGAACTCGGCCTGCGTCTGCAGCGTGCGCACGACGGCGGAGTCGCGCTCGCCCGGCTTGCCCAGCCACTGCGAGGTCATCTGTTCCTTCGCCGGCACTGGGTAGAAGGTGTTGAGCGAGCGCATCACCGCGGCCTCGTCGACGTTGAGGAACTTGGTCATCGTGTCGACGACTTCCTTCGGGTTCGACTTGAAGGTGCGGGCGATCTGCTCGAAGTCCTTCAGGAAGGCGAGCACGAGTTCCGGGTTCTTCTGCTTGAACTCGTCGCGCACCGCGAAGGCATCGAACACGACGATGCCCTTGGCGTTGAGGTCACCGGTCTTGAAGAGGATGGTGCCGCCGTCGGCCACGAGCACCGGCACCACCGGCACCCAGATGAAACTCGCGTCGATCTCGCGCCGCGTCCAGGCCGAGGCGATCTGGTCGGAGCGCATGTTGATGAGGGTGACGTCGCTCGCCTTCATGCCGGCGCCCTTCAGCATCGCCATGCACGAGAAGTGCACCGAGGTGTTGAACGGCAGGCCGATCCTCTTGCCCTTGAGGTCGGCCACCGACTTGATGTTGGCGCTGTTCTGCACCACCAGCACCTCGCTGTCGATGATGTTCTTGTAGATGTAGACGAGCGACACCGGCACGCCGTTGGCATAGCCGACGACGAGCGGGCTCGAGCCCAGGTTGCACATGTCGAGGCTGCCGCCGGCCATGGCCGACATGACCTCCGAGCCGGCGCGAACGGTGACGAACTCGGTCTTGACGTTCGGGCCGAAGATCTTGGCGCCCAGGCCCTTGGCGCGGATGTAGTTCTGCGCATCGATGCTGCCGAAGGTACCGATGTTGACCTGCTTCTGCGCCTGTGCGAACACGCCGGTGGCGCCGAACAACGAGCTGCCGACGATCATGTTCGCCGCGGTGAGGGAGAAGTCGCGGCGGGAGAGTTGGAGCTTCATGGGGCGTGTGTCCTGTCTGTGGAATCGGGTTGAATCGTTGAAAACGCGTCGGTCACATTCTGCCTTTCCAGGGCACCAGCTTGACCTCGACCCAGCGCATCAGCAGGTCGAACATGTAGGCCACGACACCGATCACGATGATTCCCATGATCACGATGTCGGTGCGCAGGAAGTTCGACGCATTGAGCACCATCTGGCCGAGACCGACGCTGGCAGCAACCATCTCGGCGGCGACCAGCGTCGTCCAGCCGAAGCCGATGGCGATCCGCATGCCGATCAGGATGTCAGGCAGCGCCGAGGGCAGGATCACGTGCCGGATCACCTGGCTGTAGCTGGCTCCCATGGAATAAGCGGCGTTGATCTGCTCCTGCGAGGCGCTTCTCATGCCCGAGCGCGCGGCCAGCGCCAGGGGTGCGAAGCAGCTCAGGAAGATGAGCAGGATCTTCGGCGTCTCGTCGATGCCGAACCAGATGATGATGAGCGGCAGGTAAGCCAGAGGCGGCAACGGCCGGTAGAACTCGAGCGGCGGATCGAAAATCCCGCGCGCGACCCGGCTCATGCCCATGGCGATGCCGATCGGAATCGCCGTCACGCACGCCAGCGCGAACGCCGAGAAGACGCGGAACATGCTGGCCGCGAAATGCTGCCAGAGCGGCTTGTCGTTGGCGCGCCCGGTCAGGTATTCGTAGAACTGCTGGAACACCGCCTGCGGGCTGGGCAGGAAGAGGGGCTTGACCCAGCCCATGTTGGTCACCAGGAACCACAACCCGAGCAGGACGCTGACCGTGACGACGCTGATGAGCACGCTCGGGCCTTCACCCGGCAGCTTGAAGGCGCTCGTCTTCGTCTGCGAGCGGTCGGTCGCAGGCGGTATGGCGACCGGCGACGGGATGGCGACGACGCTCGCCGCCGTGGCATCGATGTCAGGCATGCGCCACTTCACGGTGATGCACGATCGCCAGCACCTCTTCGCGCAGGCGAATGAACTCCGGCTCGCTCTTGACCTTGCGGGCGTCGCCGTGGGCCAGGAACTGGCGCGAGAAGGGCATGTCGTCGTAGACATGCGAAATGCGGCCCGGGCTCGGGCTCATGACGATCAGGCGCGTGGCCAGAAAGAGCGCTTCCTCGACCGAGTGGGTGATGAAGAACACCATCTTGTGCGTTGCCGCCCAGGCCTTGAGCAGGATCTCCTGCACGGTCTCGCGGGTGAACGCATCGAGCGCGCCCATCGGCTCGTCCATCAGCAGCACGGCTGGATCGTTGGCCAGCGCGCGCGCAATGCCGACGCGCTGCTGCATGCCGCCCGAGAGTTCGTAGACGGCGCGGTCGCCGTATTTCTCGAGGCCCACGAGCGCGAGCTTCTCGTCGGCGGCGCGGCAGCGTGTAGCGCTGTCGACGCCACGCATCCGCTGGCCGAGCGCGACGTTGTCGCGCACGTTCAGCCACGGCATCAGCGCGTGCTTCTGGAAGAC
>JBDTCA010000027.1:0-4643 GCA_039923815.1 Caldimonas sp.
GTGGCCTGGGCGGACGTGCCGGTGGCGATCTGGCTCGGCACCTTCTACGCCGTCATCGTCTCTGCGTTCCTCGGCTGGCTGGTCTGGGGCTGGGTCAACGGCGTCCGCGGCGTCGCCCGGACCGCGCCGCTGATGTATCTGATGCCGCCGGTGGCGGGCCTCGTTGCCTGGGCGCTGACGGGGGAGCGCTACTCGGCGATGAAGATCGCCGGAGCGGCGATCACGCTCGGCGGCGTCGCCATCGCGCAGTTCACGTCGGCGCCGCGCGACCCGGTGCGCGAGGCGCCGGCGCCGGTCGATTGAGCGCGCCGGCGCGAGCCGACGATCGGTGCATCATGTCGGCCCGATCGGAGCCACGATGAACACTTTTCGCGCACCCGTCATCACGGCGCTCGCCGCGACCGCGCTCTGGCTCGCCGGCTGCTCGAAAGCCCCCGAGAGCGACACGCCGAAGATCGCTGTCGTTGCTCCGCACCCGGCTGCGACTGCGACCGCGACAGACCGTCATGCCGACGGTCATGCCGCAGGCGGTATCGCCTGGATCGACGCCGCCACCGACGCCGAGGTCGACAGCGCCTTTGCCATGGCGAAGAGCCAGGGCAAGCCGGTCTTCGTCTATTGGGGCGCCAAGTGGTGCCCGCCGTGCAACCAGGTCAAGGCGACCCTCTTCAACCGGCAGGACTTCATCGAGCGCACGCGCGCCTTCGTGCCGGTGTACGTCGACGGCGACAGCCCGGGCGCGCAGAAGATCGGCGCCCGCTTTCATGTCAGCGGCTACCCGACCATGGTGCTGTTCAGCCCCAGGGGGGAGGAGGTGACGCGGCTGCCCGGCGAGGTCGAGCCGGTGCGCTACACACAGGTGATGACGCTCGGCATGAACGCGGCGCGGCCGGTCAAGGCGGTGCTCGCCGACGCGCTCGCCGGCGGCAGGGACCTGACGGCCAACGACTGGCGCCTGCTCGCCTTCTATTCATTCGACACCGACCAGCAGCAACTCGTCGCCAAGGACCGCCTGCCATCGACGCTGGCGACGCTGGCCGCGGCCTGCCCGCCAACCCAGGTCGAGGCCGCGACGCGGCTGCGCCTGAAGGCGCTCGCCGCCGTCGACACCGAGGCCGGCGCGGCGGCCGACCCGCCGGCGCGCGACGCCGCGGCGCAGCCTGCCGTGCTGGCGCTTCTCGACGACGCGGCGCGCGCCCGCGAGCAGACCGACATGCTCACGAGCAGCAGCGCCGAGATCGTGCGGGCGTTGAGCGCAAAGGCGACGCCCGAGCGCCGCCGCCTGATCGCCGGCTTCGACAGGGCCCTGAAGCGCCTCGAGGCCGACACCACGCTCTCGCGCGCCGACCGCATGCAGGCGCTGATCGCGCAGGTCGAGCTGGCGCGCATCGACGAGCACGAGGCCGACACCGACACCGCCGCCGCCGCCGGCAAGCCGATGGCCAGGACGGTGCGCGTCGCGCTGCCCGCCGCGTTGCTCGCCGACGTACGTGAGCAGGTGGCGCGTGCCGACCGCGAGATCACCGACGGCTACGAGCGCCAGGCCGTCATCACCGCCGCTGCCTACCTGCTCGAGCACGCCGGCCTCGGTGCCGACTCCGACACCTTGCTGAAGGCCAACCTCGCCCGGAGCCATTCGCCGTACTACCTGATGTCCGAGCTCGCGAGCAATGCGAAGAAGCGCGGCGACAAGGCCGAGGCGCTCGACTGGTACCGGCAGGCGTTCGAGAAGAGCGAAGGCCCGGCGACGCGGCTGCAATGGGGCGGGGCCTACGTCGCTGCGCTGGTCGAGCTGGCGCCGGGCGACGAGGCGAAGATCGAGCAGGCGACGGCCCGGCTCTTCACCGAGGCGGCGACGCAGCCCGATGCCTTCTACGAGCGCAGCGGCCGCTCGCTGGCGCGCGTCGGCACCCGGCTGCAGTCCTGGAACAAGGGGGGGGCCCACGCCGCCGCGTTCGCCCGGCTGCGAGTCCGGCTCGACGCGCTGTGCGCCGCGCCCGGGCTGGGGGCGACCGAGCGCGTCACCTGCGCCGGCCTGCTCTCGCCGTCGGCCAGGGCATCGACCTGAACCTGTCCGTCGCGCCGGGCGCCGCGGCGGCCCTGCCGCTGCTCGTCGTCGAGCGGCTGAGCGTTCGCTTTCGCGGCGCCGCAGTCGTCGACGACGTCTCCTTCACGATCGCGGCCGGAGAGAAGTTCGCCCTCGTCGGCGAGTCGGGCTCGGGCAAGTCGATCACGGCGCTGTCGGTGCTCGGTCTCGTCGATGGCGCGGAGACGAGCGGCCGCATCCTGTTCGAAGGCGCCGACCTGCGCACGAAGGGCGAGCCCGCGATGCGGTCCGTGCGCGGCGCCGAGATCGCGATGATCTTCCAGGAGCCGATGACGGCGCTCAACCCGCTGCACACCGTCGGCGACCAGATCGCCGAGGTGCTGCGCCTGCACGAAGGCGCCGGCCGGCGCGCTGCCCGCGAACGGGCCACCGCGCTGCTCGCGCGCACCGGTGTGCCGGAGCCGGAACGACGCATCGACGCCTATCCGCACCAGCTGTCGGGCGGCCAGAGACAGCGCGCCATGATCGCGATGGCGCTGGCCTGCCGGCCGAAGCTGCTGATCGCCGACGAGCCCACGACCGCCCTCGACGTCACCATCCAGGCCCAGATCCTGGCCTTGCTCGACGAGTTGCAGGCCGAAATGGGCATGGCGCTGCTCTTCATCACCCACGACCTCAACCTGGTGCGCCGGTTCACGCATCGGGTCGGCGTCATGGAGCGCGGCAAGCTGGTCGAGACCGGGCCGACGGCGGAGGTCTTCGCGGCGCCACGGCACGCCTACACGGCACGCCTCCTGGCGAGCCGGCCGGTGCGCGAGGTCGAGCCGGTGGCTGCCGATGCGCCGGTGCTGATCGAGGCGCGCGACGTGCGCGTCAGCTTCGAGGTGGCGGCAGGCGCGGGCGCTTTACCCTGGCGCAAGCGCCGGTTCGACGCCGTGCGCAGCGCCACGCTCGGCCTGAGGCGCGGCGAGACGCTCGGCATCGTCGGCGAGTCGGGATCGGGCAAGACGACGCTGGGCATGGCGCTGCTGGCGCTGCAGCCGATCGCTGCCGGCGAGATCCGGCTCGGCGGCGAACGAGTCGATGGCGCCGGCGGGGCCGAACTGCGCGCCATGCGACGCCGCATGCAGGTCGTGTTCCAGGATCCGTTCGGCTCGCTCAGCCCGCGCATGACGGTGGGGCGCATCGTCGGCGAGGGCCTGGCGCTGCACCGGCCCGAACTCACCGCAGCGGCCCGCGCGGTGCGGGTCACCGAGATGCTCGACGAGGTCGGCCTGGGGCCGAATCAGGTCGGCGCCGACGTGCTCCAGCGCTACCCGCACGAGTTCTCGGGCGGCCAGCGCCAGCGCATCGCGATCGCGCGCGCCGTGATCCTGCAGCCCGAGCTGCTGGTGCTCGACGAGCCGACCTCGGCCCTCGATGTCTCGGTGCAGCGGCAGGTGCTGGCGCTGCTGGCCGACCTGCAGCGCCGCCACGCCATGAGCTATGTCTTCATCAGCCACGACCTCGCCGTGGTGCGGGCGATGTCGCACCGCGTGCTGGTCATGAAAGACGGCGACATCGTCGAGGCAGGCGAGGCCGAAGCGCTCTTCGCCGCGCCACGCCAGCCGTACACGCAAGCCCTGCTCGCCGCCGCGCACCTGGGATAAGTGATGCCGGCAGCGGCCGATCCGCTCAGCGGCCGGCGTGCAGGCCCTGCAGACGAACCTCGTAGACGACGCCCTTGGCGGCATCGCCGAAGCGCAGCACGTCGCCGACCCACGCGTAGTCGGCGCTGAACTCGTCGATCCGCATGCTGCCGTGCAGCGTCAGCACATCGAGCTGCGAGCTGCGCAAGACGAGCCGATAGGTGATGTCGGCGACGCGCACCTCGACGCGGCCGCCATCTCGCAGCTCGACCCGCGCCGCGCCGCAGCTCGGCGCCGCGGTCGCCCGCGTGGCGACGCAGAGCTGGGCGTCGTAGCGTCCCGGTCCCGGCGCTGCGGTGGCACTCGTCGAAAGGGCAGCGAACGCGATCAGTCGCAGCGGCCGGCGCATCGGCCTGCCTACTTGAGAAGACCTTCGGCCTTCATCGCTTCCTGCACCGCCGGCCGCGCCTTCATGCGCGCCATGAAGGCATTCAGGTTCTTCAGGCCGGAGATGTCGATGGCGGTCGGCGTCGTCCAGTTGGTGACGGTGAAGAGGTAGGCGTCGGGGACGCTGAACTCGTCGCCCATCAGGTATTGCTTGCCTTCGAGCTGCGAGTCGACCCACTTGAGCCGGCCGAGCGCCTTCTCGCGCACCGCCGACTTGAATTCTTCCGGCATGGCCGGATTGAAGAGGCTGCCGATGCCCTTGTGCAGCTCGCTGGTGATGAAGTTGAGCCACTCCTGGGCGCGGTAGCGCGCCATCGTGCCGGCAGCCGGCACCAGCTTCCTGTCGGGAACCTGGTCGGCGATGTACTGCACGATCACCGGGCCTTCGCTCAGACGCTCGCCGTTGTCGAGCTCGAGGAGCGGCACGTAGCCCTTGGGGTTGATCGCGTAGTAGTCGGTGCCGTCCTGGAGCTTGTGCGACTTGGTGCTGGCCAGCACCGGCTCGAAGGCGAGACCCGCTT
>JBDTCA010000028.1:0-7809 GCA_039923815.1 Caldimonas sp.
TGGTGATCATGGTCAACGAGCGCCAGCTCAAGGGCCTCGCGGCGCCGAAGACGTGGTCGGACCTGATGAAGCCGGAGTGGAAGGGCAAGTTCGCCATGACCGACCCGAGCAAGAGCGCGACCGCGTACCTCCTGACCTACGGCCTTCTGAAACAGTTCGGCCGCGAAGGGCTCGACAAGATCGCCGCCAACGCGGTCGTCACGTCGTCTTCGGGCAGCACCTACAAGGGCGTCGCGACGGGCGAGTTCCCCGTGGGCCTGACGCTCGAGTACGCGGCGCAGGAGTACGTGGCCGGCGGCCAGAAGGAGATCAAGCTCGTCTATCCGTCGGAGGGCAGCTACCTGGCACCCGAAGGCATGTTCATCGTCAAGGGTGCGAAGAACCTCGAGGCCGCGAAGACCTTGTACAACGGCCTCGTCAGCAAGGAAGTGCAGCAGGAACTGCTCGTCAAGAATTTCCGCCGGCCGACCCGTGCCGACATTGCTGTCTCGAAGCTGACGACGCTGCCCGACCTGAAGTCGATCAAGATCTTCCCGCTCGATCAGGAGGCCGCATCGGCCGAGTACAACCAGCTGGTGGCTCTGTGGGGCCTCGCCGTGGCCAAGGCGCGCTGACGCCTTGTCGTCGGGCGCGGTATGCCGAGTGCTGTCGTAACGTTCAGCTTCGCCAGGAATCGAGATGCTTGAAAAACTCCCCGACGTCATCGGCCACGCCCTTCGCGATCAGCGCGCCGGCCTCGACAAGACGGCGTACCAGGCCGTGGACCTGCGCGCCGGCATGGCCGCGATCACGGTTGCCAGCCTCGCCTTCGCCGACCATGCGCCGATCCCGGCGCACTACACCGCCGACGGCGAGGGCGTTTCGCCGCCGCTGCACTGGACGGGCGTTCCCGCCGCCGCGGCGACGCTCGTGCTCATCGTCGAGGATGCCGACGCACCCACGCCGCAGCCGCTGGTCCACGCCATCGTCGTCGAGTTGCCGGCCGGCGACGGGGCACTTGCCGAGGCGGCGTTGCCGAGCTCCGACCATGACGGGGTCGGCCTGAGGGTGGGCCGCAACTCGTACCTGCAAACGAGTTGGTTGCCGCCCGACCCGCCGCCCGGCCACGGCGTGCACCGCTACGCCTTTCAGCTGTTTGCGCTCGAGGCGGGGGCCGAGTTCGGCGATACACCGGGCCGCGAAGCGGTGCTCGAGGCCATCCGGGACCACGGCGTGGCCAGCGGCTGCCTGATCGGTACCTACGAGCGCCCCGATACGTCGATCAGGACGGGCGAAGGCGAGGCCTCGGCATTCGGGATCGTGCCGCCGATGGCGACCTAGACCGCGCGGTCGAACCGCCCGAAGGGTCCGCGGACATGCCGCGCGCGACCAGCCGTCAAGAGTTGGCACGAGACCGAGCGCATCCGCACCCGGAGCGACACCGCGACGCGACAATCGCAGCGTGCTCGACTTCAATCCGCTCCGCAATCGCCGCCTCAGCTGCGGCATCGTGCTGTTCGCCGAAAGCCGCGAACTGCTGCTCTGCCATGTCACCGGCCAGCGTCACTGGGACCTTCCGAAAGGCGGCATCCATGCCGGCGAGAGCCCGCTGCAGGCCGCCTTGCGCGAGACCTGCGAGGAGACCGGCCTCTGCCTCGACGGCGCCGCCGCGCTCGACCTCGGCCGCCACGCCTACACGGCCAAGAAGGACCTGCACCTCTTTGCGATGCTGACCGAGCGCGTCGATCCGCGCGAGCTGCATTGCGACAGCTGCTTCGTGGAGCGCGGCACCGGCCGCGAGCGCCCGGAAATGGACGGCTTCGGCTGGTTCGGATTCGACCGAGTCGCCGAGCTGTGCACGCCCAAGCTGGCGGAACTGCTCGAGGCGAAACTGGATCTCGAGGCGACCTTCGGCCATGTCGCGGGCCGGATCGATCGCATCGAGCCGGGCGCCAGTGCCAGTGAAGGCACCCGCGCCCGCACCGGCGCCGAGCCGCTCGCTGCCTGACGCGTCGGCCGCCCGAGCCCGGGTCAGCGCGAGAGGGCCAGCTTCACGCCGAAGCCGATCATGAAGATGCCCGCGGCGCGCGTCAGCAGCCGGCCGATGCCCGGGTTGGCACGCAGGCGCTCGGCCAGGTGGTGCGTCAGCAGCGTCACGATCAGGCCGTAGCAGAACGTCAACACCGCGATGGTCGCGGCCATGACCGCGAACGTGGCGAGCCCGGCATGCCGAGCCGGATCGACGAAGAGCGGAAAGAACGCCATGTAGAAGACGATGGCCTTGGGATTGAGCAAGGTAATCGCGAACGCCTGCCGAAGGTACTGGCCGGCGCGGATGTGCAGCACCGGCCCGCTGCCGGGCCTGGCGAGCAGCATGCGCAGGCCCAGCCAGGCGAGGTAACCGGCGCCCAGCCACTGCACGGCTCGAAAGGCGGGCGGCCAGGCGGTCAGCAGCGCCGCGACGCCGGCCACCGCCAGCCACATCAGGACCTGGTCGCCGGCGATCAGGCCGAGCGTGGCGGCCAGGCCGCCGGCGCGGCCGCCTTTGCCGGTCGACGTGATGAGGGCGAGGTTGCCCGGACCCGGGATCAACAGGAAGACGACCACGGCGACGACGAAAGAAGAGTAGTCGGCGATACCGAACATGGCTGCGACCGCAAAGGGGAATCGATTGTCGCGCCGGCTGCGGCCGATGCCGCGGGCCGACAATCGGCAGCCGCGCACTGCATCGCCATGAACCCCTCCTCTCAGCACGCACCGTTCTTCGCCGCCGTTGTCAGCGCGCTCGGCGACGGCACCTTCGAATCGCTGGTTCTCTCGAAGCCGCGCGACGCGAACACCCGCGAGAAAACTGTGCGCGTGCGCCGCATCGGCCTGCGCGGCGAGCCGGCGCTGAGCTTCGTGCACACGCACCCGACGCGCGACGTGACGCGCAACTTCGCGGTCGACGAAGGCCTCGCCGCGGCCGCCGCGATGCTTGCCAATGCGGCGGTGCCGTCGTTCATGCACGCCACGCTGCACGCAAGCAGCGGCGACGTGCAGCTCCTCGTCAGCCGCAAGGGGCAGCATACGTTGCGCCGAATGGCCGGCGCGCCATCGCTGGGCGATGGTGCCCCGAGCTCAGCGGCGTCGACCGTGACCGCGAACTCGACGGGCCTGCCCACGCACGACCGCGAACGCCAGCGCCGGCTGCCGCTCGAGCTGCCGTTCCTGACCGCGCTGGGCCTCACCGATGCAAGCCATCGGCTGGTGCCGGCGATGGCGCGCAAGTGGCGGCAGATCGACAAGTTTCTCGAGGTACTGGACAGCGCGCTCGACGCTCTGCAGGCGCCGGCCGAAGGCGCAGTGCGCGCACCCATTCGCGTCGTCGACTTCGGCTCCGGCAAGGGCTATCTCACCTTCGCCGTTCACGAGCATCTGCGTCGCCGCTTCGGCGTCGAACCGGAGGTCACGGGCGTCGAGCTGCGACCGGACCTGGTCGACTTCTGCAACGCGGTCGCAGCGCGCTGCGGCTGCGCCGGCCTGCGGTTCGTGGCCGGCGACCTGCGCAGCTTCACCCCCGACGATGTCGACGTCATGATCGCCCTGCACGCCTGCGACACCGCCACCGACCACGCCCTCGATCTCGGCCTGCGGGCGGGCGCCGGCGTATTGATCTGCTCGCCGTGCTGCCACAAGGAGCTGCGGCCGCAGATGAGCCGGCCGGCCGCGCTGGCGGGCGTGCTGCGCCACGGCGTGCACCTCGGTCAGGAAGCCGAGATGGTCACCGACAGCCTGCGGGCGCTGCTGCTCGAGGCCAGCGGCTACGACGCGCGGGTGTTCGAGTTCGTCTCGCTCGAGCACACCGGCAAGAACAAGATGATCCTGGCGACGCGTCGCGATGGCCGCAGCGGCCAGGCCGATCTCGCCCTCGCCCAGGTCGCCGACGTCAAGGACTTCTACGGCATCCGCGAGCAGTGCCTGGAGTCGCTGCTGCGCAAGCGCGCCTTCACGGCGGCGCCGGCACCACCCTGAATCTTCAGGCCTGCCAGACGCCGTAGCCGGCTTCGCGCAGGCCGATGCCCAGCTCGACTTCCATCTCGCAGGCGCCGGCGTACGGCATCGGGTTGTAGACCTCGTATAGCGCCGGCAGCAGGCGCAGGCCGAACTCGAACACGAAGCGGTTGGCCTGGATGCCGGCCTTGTGGCGGTCGAAGCGAAGGTCGGGGTCGAGGCCGGTCATGCCGACGTAGACCAGCGGCCTGGCGTGCGCGTACGCCGGGTTGGCCTTGCGGAAGCCAGCGACGTTCCAGACCGTGTCGGCCAGCTCGACGACGTAGACGCTGTAGTGATGCGACCGGGGGCGTCGGCCGTGTGCCGCGCGCGGCGTTCTCGCCACGCGGTCTACCCGCAGGGGACGATCTTGAAATCGACGCGGCGGTCGAGCGCGTCGACGGCGTTGTCGGTGCCGCTGCCGACGATGTTCTCGTGAAAGCCCATGCCCGACGCCTTGGTTCTGGCGGCGAGCGCCGCCGTTTCGCCGATCAGCCGCTGGCGGATGATGTGGGCTCGCTGCAGCGACAGCGCGTCGTTGGCCGCCTCGGAACCGGTCCGGCTCGTGTGGCCGACGACATTCATGCAGACATTGGCCGACGTGCTTTCGCGCGCGATCTGGCGCAGCCACATCGGGTAGGTGCCGCTCACCTTCGAGTCGGACCAGAAGTCGGTGCTGCCCGGGTTGAACAGGAACTTCACGCCGAGCTGGTTGTAGGCGATGCCCAGCGCCACGACACGGCCGAAAGCCTGCTCGGCTTCCTGCGATCGACCGAGCTTGGCGCTCGTCAGGTAGATGCCGTTCATGACCCGCAGCTGCTCGCCGGCCGGCAGCGCCAGGGCGCTCCGATAGCGGCCCAGTGCATCGACGTAGCGCTCCTGGTTGTAGAGCGTCGTCGCTTCGTTGACCAGCGTCGCGGCAGCGATGCGGTCGAGATAGAAGGGATCGGCCCGGCCGCCGGGTGCCGTGGCCGAGGTGCGTGCGTAGCCTTCGATGACCTTGTCCTTCACGAGCACCGGGCTGTCGCGGTAGTAGGCCAGCGGGGTGTGGTCGAGCCCTTCGTCCCGGGCCAGCGCCGAGGCCTGGGCGACGACCGTGCCGCCCTTGAGCTCGGTGAGTGCGAGATTGATCCGCAGGGCCGGCCTCCTGGTGTTGCCGCCCCGGTCGACGCGGGTCATGGTGCCGGTGAGCAGGTACTGGGCACCGACGAGATTGGCCGACTGGAACGGCAGCAGTTCGAAGCCGTCGGCTCGGCCCAGCCGCTCGGTGACGCGGTTCTCGAGCAGCACCGTCGCCGCCGTCTGCTGGCCGGTGTTGGCGTCGAGCATCGGATCGAGGACGACGCCGCGCTTGGCAAGCCTCGACTCGACACGGGCGAGGAAGGCGGGCAGCTTCTGCGTCTGCGCGGCGAGGCCGTCGGTGGCCTGGGCCACGGCCTGCTCGAACGGCAGCTCGTTGTCGAGCCGCGTCGCCTGCGGCGCCGCACAGCCGGCAAGGGCGACGATCGCGGCGGCGCTGATCCAGAGAAGGGCGGCGCGGGCACGCGGCAGCGGGCGAAAGGTCATCTGCATTCCCTCTTCAGGTACACCGCTTCTTCGGCGGTCAAGGGCTCGAGAGAGGCCTTTTGCAGAATATCACTGCACCTCGCACCGGTGCCTCGTGGCGGGGCCGGTCGGGGCACGGCAACGGGCTCGTTCGGGAGGCTGGGCTCGACGCGCACCGCGGGCGTTTCACGACGCGGCCGCGGCGGCACCGGAAGCTGCACCGGCGCCGGCGCCGGAGTCGGCGCCTCGAACGTGGCGGAAGGCTCGGCCATCGACGCCGCCGCAGACGCCGTCGGGGTTGCGGTCATCGGTGCGGACACTTGTGTCGGCAGCGCCGTCTTCCCCCGCGTCGATGCCGACGTCGCCGCCGACGACTCGACGGCTGAAGCCGAGGGGGTCGGGCCGGGCACCACCACCGTCTCGTTGCGCGGTTGAAGCCAGCCGAAGACCGCGCCGATCACGACGACCGTCAGCACACCCAGCCCGACAAGCCAGCCACGGCGCGATGCCGGCTTCACCGGCGCACGAGCGGCGACGGCCGGCGAGGGCATCGGCTCGGGGCGTGCGGCGACCGGGGTCGCAAGCACCGGCGTGAGCGTCCCGGGCGCGGTCGAACCACGCGGGTCGCCGGTGACCGCGACCGGCTGCCGGCGCGGCGGCGGTCCGGCCGGCGGCGGCGGCACGCACGCCACCGGCTGGTCGGCATCGAGAAGGTCCCGGAACTGGCGCTCGTTCTGCGGCCGGTCCTGCGGGCGCACCGCAAGGGCGAGATCGATGGCGCTCAGGAAGGCGTGGCTGTAGCGACCGGCAGCCGCGACGGACAGCGGCTCGAGGCGGTCGTCCATCAGGCGCTCGACCGACGACATCGGCGTCTTGCCGGTGATCGCGTAATAGACGACGCAGGCCAGCGCATAGAGGTCCGTCCACGGCCCCTGAGCCATCGTGGCGACGTCGCCGTATTGCTCGATCGGCGCATAGCCCGGCTTGAGCACGACCGTGAGCGCATGCGTCATGTCGCCGATGACGCGGCGGGCGGCGCCGAAGTCGAGCAGCAGCGGTCCGGTGGGCGTGAGCAGGATGTTGTCGGGCGAGATGTCGCGGTGGTAGCACTGCGCCGCGTGCATGACGGCGAGGGCGTCGAGCAGAGGCGCCAGCCAGCGGCGCAGCTCGGCCTCGCTCGGCACGTGGCCCAGCTCGGCGAGCGCCGCCTTCAGCGTCGGCCCTTCGTAGAACGGCATCGCCATGTACGCGGTGCCGTTCTCCTCCCAGAACCGGTAGACCTTGACCAGCGAAGGATGGTCGAAGCGGGCCAGCAGCCGGGCCTCGTTGACGAAGCTCTTGAGGCCGGCGCCGAAGGTGTCGAGATGGCGATCCGACTTGACGGCAATGGCCGACGAGCCGTTGAGGCGCGACGCGATCGACGCCGGCATGTACTCCTTGACGGCGATCTTGCGTTGCAGCGAATGGTCCCAGGCCAGGTAGACGACGCCGAAGCCCCCCTCACCGATCAGGTCGGTGATCTCGTAGTCACGCAGCCGCGTGCCGGGCGGCAGGACATGGCTGAGCTGGACCGGGGTTGCCCGCTTCGAAAGCGGCCGGACGGTGGTCCGGTCGCCGCCGTCGCCGGCCGGCGCGTTCACGTGCAGGGAACGATCTTGAACTCGACGCGGCGGTCGAGCACGTCGAAGGCGTTGTCGGTGCCGCTGCCGACGATGTTCTCGCGATAGCCCATGCCCTCGGCGCGCGTGCGTGGCGCCAGCTCGGGCCGCTCGGCCGCGAGTTTCAGACGCACGTAGGCGGCGCGGCGCAGCGACAGCGCTTCGTTGGCCGGCGCCGGCCCGCTGTGGCTGGTGTGGCCGACGATGGCCATGCAGCTGCCCGCGGTCACGGTCGCGTTGGCGATCTGGCGCAGCCACATGCCGTAGGCGCCGCTGATCTTCGAGTCGCTCCAGAACTCGACGCTGCCGGGCTGGAACAGGAACTTCACGCCGAGCTCGTTGTAGGCGATGCCGAGCGCCACGATGCGACCGAAGGCCTGCTCGGCCTCGGCGGTGCGGCCGAGCTTGATGTTGGTAAGGTAGATGCCGCTCTGCACGCGCAGCTGCTCGCCCTGCGGCGTGGCCAGCGCCGTCTTGTACTGGCCGAGCGCGTCGACGTACTTCTCGGCGTTGTAGAGCGAAGTCGCCTCGCTGATCACGGTGGCGGTGCCAATCCGCTCCATGTAGTACGGGTCGGCGCGCTGGCCGACCGCCG
>JBDTCA010000029.1:0-2806 GCA_039923815.1 Caldimonas sp.
ACATCTTCATCGAAGGTGCCATGGCCGACACCTTCAAGGCGGGCGCCGAGGTCCTGATGGCCGGTACGCCGAGCGAGGAGGAGATCGACGACTACATCGGTCGTTTTGCCTCGCTCACCTCGCAGCCCCTCGTCATCCACTAGTACTCAAGCCCGGTCCACGCCCGCCGATAACGGTGGACGATGGAATCCGGGCTCCAGGGGTCGATGCCGGCAGCGCTGTGGCTGCTTCCGGGGCTGGCCGTCGGCACTTTCGCGGCTTACGTCGCGCTCGATCTCGCCCGCCGCGTTCGCGTCCTGCGCACGCGGGCCGGCGTGCTCTGGCTGTTCGGTGCGACCTGGGCGCTCGGTGTCGGCATCTGGTCGAGTCAGGTCATGGGCATGGCCGCCGAGCCGATGGCATTCGCCTACGGCTACAACAGCTCCGGCACGCTGCTCGCCTGGCTGGCCTCGTTCGGCACCGGCCTGGCCGGGCTGGGCGCCATCAGCGGCCGCGTCGCGACGCCGGTGCGGGTCGGCTTCGCCGCCGTGGCCCTCGGCACCGGCCTCGTCGCCAGCCACGTCCTGGCGCTGCGCCCGATCGGCCTCGATCCAGGCATCGAATGGAATCTGCCGTGGCTCGCCGCGGCGGCGATCGGCGGCACCGGCGGTTGCATGGCAGCGATGGCGGCGTTCTTTCGCGGCGGCGACCGGACCCGGCCGGCAACGCGGCCCTGGCAGCTCACCTCGGCGCTCGTGTTCGGGCTCACGCTCGTGGGCAGCCAGCAGCTGGTCCTCGGCGCGGCCGGCCTCGGCACGCAGACCGCATCGGCGCATGTCGGCGAGGTCGCGCCGGCGACGCTTCTGCTCCTCGCGTCGCTCGGCTCGGGCACGGCCCTGATCCTCGTCCTGCTGCTGTCGGCGCTCGAAGCGCACCTGAGGCTGTCGCTGCGGATGGCCGAGCGCGAACTGCAGAGACGCAGCTTTCGCGATGGCGTCACCGGCTTGCCGAACCGGCCGATGTTCGAAGGGGTGCTGTCGCAAGCCGTCCAGCAAGCCGACCAGAACCACGAGCGGCTGGCGCTCCTGTTCGTCGACCTCGACGGCTTCAAGACCGTCAACGAATCGCTCGGCCACGTCTGCGGCGACCTCATGCTGCGCGAGATCGCGGCGCGCCTGAAGCGCTTCGCGCGACCCGACGACCGCATCGCCCACCTCGGCGGCGACGAATACCTGATGCTCGTTCGCGGCGACCCGAACGCCGAAGACGCCACCATCTTCGCCGAGCGGCTGCAGGGGTTGATCGGCGAGCCCTGCAGCGTCGGCGGCCGCGAGGCCTCGGTCTCGAGCTCGGTGGGCATCGCGCTCTATCCGGCGCACGGTCCGGCCTCGGCCTTCATCGCCCACGCCGAGGCGGCGATGCGATCGGCCAAGAGCGGCGGTGGCGCCGGCCACGCCTTCTTCGAGCCACGCATGATGGATGGCGCCCGCGAGCAGCTCGACCTGCTGCGCGACCTTCGCATGGCGCTGGCCGAGGGGCAGCTTCACCTGCTCTACCAGCCGAAGATCCATGCGCCGAGCGGCGAGATCACGGGCGCCGAGGCGCTGATGCGCTGGCATCACCCGCAGCGCGGCGTCGTCGTGCCGTCGGTCTTCATCCCGATCGCCGAGCGCTTCGGCCTCATCGTCGCGATGGGCAACTGGCTGATCGACGAGGCCTGCCGCCAAGCCGGCGAATGGCGCGACGAAGGCCTGCACATGCGCGTCGCCATCAACCTCTCGGCACACCAGTTGCGTCACCCCGGTCTGGCCGACCGCATCGAATCGGCCCTGCGCCGCCACAGGATCAATCCGCAGCTGCTGACGTGCGAGATCACCGAGTCGGTGGCGATGGAAGACGCCCAGGCCGCGATGCGCATGGTCGACCGGCTCGACGCCATCGGCGTCCACATCTCGATCGACGACTTCGGCACGGGCTATTCGAGCCTGGCGTATCTGAGGAAGCTGCGCGCCGGCGAGCTCAAGATCGACCGCAGCTTCGTGCTCGACCTCGAGACCAGCGCCGACGCGCGGGCGGTCGTCGACGCCGTCGTCAAGCTGGCGCAGGCGCTTGGCTTGAAGGTGGTGGCCGAAGGCGTCGAGACCGAGGCCCAGCACCAGATCCTGCGGGCCTTCGGCTGCCATGAGCTGCAGGGATTCCTGTTCGCCAGGCCGATGTCGGCGATGGCGCTGTCGAGCTGGGCCCACGACGAAGGCTCGCCGCAAACGCTCGACTTTCGCGAATCGCTGTACCGGGTCACGGCGGCCGGCGCGCTGCACTGAGCCCTCGTCCGGGCAGGCCTTTCCTACAATCGCGGCATGCCCACGCCTGACTACACCCGCGGCCGCGAGCTGCCGCAGATCCTGAAGGAACGGATCGTCGTCCTCGACGGTGCCATGGGCACCATGATCCAGCGCCATCGCCTGAGCGAGGCCGACTACCGCGGCGAGCGCTTCAAGGACCACGGAAAGAGCCTGAAGGGCAACAACGAGCTGCTGCAGATCACCCGGCCCGAGGTGATCCGCTCCATCCACGAGGCCTACCTGCAGGCCGGCGCCGACATCGTCGAGACCAACACCTTCGGCGCCACGTCGGTGGCGCAGGCCGACTACGACCTCGAAGGCGTGGCGCGCGAGATGAACGTTGCCGGGGCCCGGCTGGCGCGCGAGGTCTGCGACGCCTTCTCGAGCGCCGACAAGCCGCGCTTCGTCGCCGGCGCGCTCGGCCCGACGCCGAAGACAGCAAGCATCAGCCCCGACGTCAACGATCCGGCGGCCCGCAACGTCAC
>JBDTCA010000030.1:0-7458 GCA_039923815.1 Caldimonas sp.
CCCTGAGCCGAGGCGAGGACGTTGTCGAGGAACTGGTCGGGCAGCGGCACGCTGGTGACGAGCACGTATCGCGTGCCGTGCTTGCTGGCGGCCACCGCGATCTCGCGCGACGACGGTGGCCGCTCGCCTTCCCAGTCGGGCAGGAGAAAGTCGGTCAGCGTCTGATGGCTGCCGACAAGCACTTCGGTCTGGGGCAGCACGAGATCGCGAAACGCCTCGAGGTAGGCCTGCTGCTCTTCCTCCTCGACCCAGGAAAGATTCGGCATGTAGGCCACGAGGGGCACATCGGGATAGTCGGACAGGATCTCGGCAACGGCGCTCACGCCTTCGGTGGAGCCGAGAAAGCCGACCTTCCAGGCCGCGAGCGTCACGTCCTCGAGAACGCTGCGCGCCTGCTCGACGATCACATCGGCATCGATTGCGTGGTGATCGAAGATCTCCGCGGTGTCGCGCATCACGATGCTGGTGACGACGGGCAGCGCATGCGCGCCCATCGCAGCGATCGTCGATACGTCGCCGGCAGTGCCGCCTGCACCGCTCGGGTCGCTGACGTTGAAGCTCATCACGCAGGCCGGCGCGGGCTGCTCCTCGAGATCGGCGGAGGCGGCGTCGGCGGCGGAGGGAAGGGCAGTCATCAGGTGTTCGCAAGCCGCGTGGGGAGCCGTTCGAAGCGGCCCTTTGAAGACCTCTAGCCGAACGTGAAGAATGTTGCGTATGTACCTACACAGCCTTGCTTTTCTGCGAGGGGCAGTGCCTACAATCTGGCCACATTGTAGTGAAGGCATGGCCCCGAGAGAGACGTGAGCGACCCCAAAACCTGGATGTGCCTGATCTGCGGATGGATCTACGACGAAGCGGCAGGTGATGCGGAGCACGGTCTCGCACCGGGCACGGTGTGGGCGGATGTTCCGATGAACTGGACCTGTCCCGAGTGTGGTGCCCGTAAGGAAGATTTCGAGATGGTGCAGATCTGATCGCGCACCTCTTGCGCTTCGTCATTCGAGGAGAACGCCAGTGACGAACGCGGCCGCAGCCGAAAACGCAGGATTGAAGGTGCTGGTCATCGACGACAGCAACACCATCCGTCGCAGTGCCGAAATCTTTCTGAAGCAGGGTGGCTACGAAGTGCTGCTTGCCGAAGATGGCTTCGACGCCCTCTCCAAGGTCAACGACCACGATCCCGACCTCATCTTCTGCGACATCCTGATGCCACGCCTCGACGGCTACCAGACCTGCGCGATCATCAAGCGCAACGTCAAGTTCCAGACGGTGCCGATCATCATGCTGTCTTCGAAAGACGGCCTGTTCGACAAGGCCAGGGGGCGCATGGTCGGCTCGGAGGACTACCTCACCAAGCCGTTCACCAAAGATCAGTTGCTGCAGGCCGTGCAACAGCACCGCCGCACTCCCTGACTCTCGCCGCGCTTCCCGCGCGACGCACGTCGACCGAAGAAAGCGATTCATGCCGATCCAGAAGATCCTGCTTGTCGACGACTCGAAGACCGAGCTGCATCATCTCTCGGAGATGCTCGGCAAGAACGGCTTCGCGGTTCGCACCGCCGAAAACGCCGAAGAAGCGATGAGGCGGCTCGGCGAGGAAAAGCCCGACCTCATCCTCATGGACGTCGTCATGCCCGGCCAGAACGGCTTCCAGCTGACGCGGGCCATCACCCGCGACCCGCGCTTCTCGACCGTGCCGGTGATCATGTGCACGAGCAAGAACCAGGAAACCGACAAGGTCTGGGGCATGCGCCAGGGCGCTCGCGACTACATCGTCAAGCCGGTCGACCAGACCGAACTGATGGCCAAGATTCACGCCTTCGACTGACCTCGAACGCAGCGACCGACGAGCCCACGTGAATGGCGAACAAGCAGGCCCTGCGCGACCTCCAGACGCGACTTGCCGAGCGGCTCCAGGCCGCCCGCACCGAGCCGCTGGCAAAGTCCTGGCTGGCGGTCGAGTGCAGCTCTCGCGGCTTTCTGTTTCCGCTGCGCGACGCGGGCGAGATCTTCGCGATGTCGCCGGTGCTGCCGGTGCCCCACAGCCACCGCTGGTTCCTTGGCGTGGCTAACCTGCGTGGCCACCTGCATGGCGTCGTCGATCTGGCCGGCTTCCTGGGCGTCAAGGCCGTCGAGCCTGTCGAGCCCGGCCGCGACCACGCGCGCCTGGTCGGTTTCAACCAGGAACTGAACATCAATTGCGTGCTGCTCGTGGACCGGTTGTCCGGCCTGCGCAGTGAAGACGAGCTGACGCCCGACGTCGACGACGGTGCCGAGCGCCCCGCCTTCGCGGGCTCACGCTTTCGCGACGCCTCGGCGCGCGTCTGGCAGGAACTCAATCTCGTCGAGCTTGCGAGCGACGAGTCGTTCCTGCGGATCGTCGGCTAAGTCGTGCCGAGACGGCACAACCGGAAGAGGGTCATATGAGCTTCGTGAACAAGATCAAGGGTTGGGGACAAAAGGAGCCCGAGTCGCAGCACGACGCGCTCGAGCACGACGCGGCCTTCGCTGACGCCTATGCACGAGCCGGTGGCACCGCCGCGTCGATGCCGGCCGACCTGCCGCTGACCGACATCGGCACCGACGCGTTCGACGAGCCGCCGGCGCAACCAGAACACGAGGCCATGTCGTCGCGGTCCTCGATCATCTCGGAGGCCGTGCCTTCGGAAATCGCCGATTTCTCGGAGACACGCCTGCAGGAGTCCGACACCGCAGCGGCAGCTCCGGCGGTCGCCTTGCCGCTGATCGGCGCCCGCCCGGTCGGCGATCAGCAGCGCATCCTGCTGACCCTGCTCGGTGTGGGTCTGCTCGGCCTGATCGTGCTGACCATCCTTTCTTCGCTGTCGGCATCGCGTGGCTCGGCGCAGGTCGCAGCCAGCGGCCAGGCGCTGATGCAGTCGCAGCGCCTCGCGAAGTCGGTGTCGCAGGCGCTGAGCGGCAACGCGGCCGCGTTCCCGGAGGTCAAGGAAAGCTCCGAGGTGCTGGCGGCCAACGTGCGCAGCCTGAAGACAGGTCAGGGCAGCGTCGCTGCGGCGCCGGGTGCGGTCCAGGACACGCTCGACGCGGCCCTCCCGCTTGTCGACCGCGCCGAGAAGAACGCCGCCGTCGTGCTGCAGCAGCAAAAGGTGCTGACGGAAGTCAGCCAGTCGCTGCGCGCGATCAACCGGCAGTCGTTCGAGCTGCTCGAAGCCGCCGAAGCGCTTCTGGCGCTCAAGCTCCAGCGCGACGCGACGCCGCTCGAGATCTCGTCGCTCGGCCAGCTCGTCATGCTGACGCAGCGTATCGGCAAGTCGGCGAACGAATTCCTGACCGCCGAGGGCGTCAACCCCGAGGCCGTGTTCCTGCTCGGCAAGGACCTGAACCAGTTCGACGACATCACCAAGGCCCTGCTCGACGGCAACGCGCAGATGGGTCTTGTCGGCACGCGCGATCCGCAGCAGCGAGAACGGCTGGCGACGCTGACCCGGCTGTACCAGGCCACCAAGGCGCGCGGCAACGTCATCCTGGGCGGCATGGCCAGTCTCAACTCGGCCCGTGAAGCACAAAACGCGATCCTCGCCGACAGCGAACCGCTGCGGCGCGACCTGGAAGCGGTGCAGGACAAGCTCGGCTCGGAGACGGGGCTGAGCGCAGTGACCGTCGTCCTGCTGGTGCTGTCGGCGCTGTTCGTCGTGCTCGGTGGCACCGGGCTGCTTCGCCTCTACGTCACCGACCAGGGCCAGCGCGCATCTCTGGCGCAGGGCCGTCGTGTCGAGGCCGAGGGCCAGGAGAAGGAAGCCAAGCGCGTCAACGACGCCAACCAGGCCGCCATTCTTCGCCTCATGAACGAGCTGCAGGGTGTTGCCGAAGGCGACCTGACCCAGCAGGCCACCGTCACCGAAGACATCACGGGCGCGATCGCCGACTCGGTGAACTACACCGTCGAGGAGTTGCGCACGCTGGTCTCGCAGGTTCAGGGCACCGCAGCGCGCGTGACCGCCACGACCGAACAGGTCGAGGCCAATTCCACCGAGCTGCTGGCGACGTCCTCGGAGCAGCTGCGCGAGATCCGCGATACCGGCGAGTCGGTGCTGCAGATGGCCGGCCGCATCAACAACGTGTCGGCGCAGGCCCAGGAAACGGCACAGGTGGCGCGCCAGTCGCTGGCGGCGGCCGAGTCGGGCCGGCAGGCGGTGCAGAACTCGATCGGCGGCATGAACGCCATCCGCGACCAGATCCAGGAGACCTCGAAGCGCATCAAGCGGCTGGGCGAGTCGTCGCAGGAGATCGGCGAGATCACCGAGCTGATTTCCGACATCACCGAGCAGACCAACGTGCTCGCGCTCAACGCTGCCATTCAGGCCGCGTCCGCAGGCGAGGCGGGTCGCGGTTTCTCGGTGGTGGCCGAGGAAGTGCAGCGCCTGGCCGAGCGTTCGGCCGATGCGACGCGCCAGATCGCGGCCCTGGTCAAGACGATCCAGACCGATACCCAGGACGCCGTGGGCGCCATGGAGCGTTCGACTCAGGGCGTGGTCGAGGGAACGCGCCTGTCCGACGCCGCCGGCACGACGCTGATCGAGATCGATCGCGTCACGCGCCAGCTGACCGAACTGGTGACATCGATCTCGCAGCAATCGCTTGCCGAGGCGCAGTCGGCAAACGTCGTCGCAGCCAACATCCAGCACATCTTCGCGGTCACGGAGCAGACCGGCGACGGCACCCGCTCGACGGCGCAGATGGTTCGCGAGCTCTCGCGCACGGCAGAAGAACTGAAGCAGTCGGTGTCGCGCTTCAAGATCGCCTGATCGCGTTCGCGGAGACGCCGATGGACAGCAATCTCATGGGTTTGGACGAGCTGCCGACGAGCGAGCCGTCGAGCGATGACCTGAGCGCCGTTGCCTGGGTCTACGAGGAGCTTCGTCGCTCGCTCGACGCCGCTCACAAGTCGCTGCGGCGTTTCCTGAAAGACTCCGAGGCCGTCACCGGCTCGGACATCGACTCGGTCGACCCCGGCATCCTGCGCACGGCGCGTTCGCAGATCCACCAGGGGGTCGGCGCGCTCGAACTGGTCGGTCTGCCGGCGGCGGCGATCGTGCTGCGGGCCAGCGAGACGGCGGTCCAACGCAGCGTCACAAGGCCGCAAGCGCTCACGCCCGAACTCGTCGCCGACATCGAGCACGCGTCGTTCGGCCTGCTCGACTATCTTGGCCGTGTTCTGGCCGGCAAGCAGGTCTCGCCGCTGTCGCTGTTCCCGCAATACCGCGCGGTGCAGGAGGCGGTCGAGGCCGACCGCGTGCACCCGGCTGATCTCTGGGCCATGGACTGGCGCTGGCGCGAGGTCGAGAGCGATCCCGACGTGGTCGCCCGCGAGGCGGACAGCACGGTGCGAGCCGAGCTCGAGGGCAACCTGCTGTCGCTCATGCGCGGTACCCAGACGCTGACCGCGGCGGCCAGGATGAGCGACATCTGCGCCGGCCTCGGCGCCGGCTCCGCCCATCCCCAGGTGCGCACGTTCTGGAACCTGGCCGCGGCCCTGTTCGAGGCCCAGCACCACGGCCTGCTGGGCTTCGATGTCTTCACCAAGCGCGTCGCCTCGCGCCTGCTGGCGCAGTTCCGCATCCTGCAGCGCGGCGACTCCGACGTCTCCGAGCGGCTCGCCCGCGACGTCCTCTTCTTCTGTTCGCAGGCCGGTGTCGCGGGCCGTACGCGCGCCCCACGACTGGCGACCGTTCGCGCGGCCTATGGCCTGGCCGAGCAGGCGCCGATCGACTACTCGCTGAGCGTGCTCGGCCGCTTCGATCCGGCCATCGTCGCCCACGCCAAGAAGCGCGTCGTCGCGGCCAAGGAATCGTGGTCGGCGAGCGCGGGCGGCGAGATGCACCGCCTCGGCGGCCTCTCCGAGCAGTTCGCACTCGTGGGCGACTCGCTGCGCAAGCTGTTCCCGTTCGGCGAATCGTTCGCCGCCGAGCTCCAGGCCGCGATCGTGCAGACGCAGCAGTCGCAGGCGGCGCCGCCACCGGCACTGGCGATGGAAGTGGCCACCAGCCTGCTCTATCTCGAGGCCGCCCTCGACGATGGCGACTTTGACCAGCCCGAGCACGCCGACCGTGTCCGCCGCCTCGGTGAGCGGCTCGGCGCCGTGCGCGGCGGGGCACCTCCGCAGCCGCTCGAAGCCTGGATGGAGGAGCTGTACCGGCGCGTCTCCGAACGGCAGACGATGGGCAGCGTCGTCCAGGAATTGCGCGCCTCGCTCTCCGAAGTCGAGAAGGCGATCGACCAGTTCTTCCGCGACCCCGACGACCACGGCGGCCTCGTCGACGTGCCCGTCAAGCTGGCCTCGATGCGCGGCGTGCTTTCGGTTCTCGGCATCGACTCGGCGTCGCAGGCGCTGCTGCGCATGAAGGGCGAAGTCGAGGGCATGGTCTCGACCGAGATCGACATCGCCACCATCCGCGCTGCCGGCGTCTTCGACCGGCTGGCCGGCAATCTGTCAGCGCTCGGCTTCCTGATCGACATGCTGAGCGTGCAGCCGCAGATGGCGAAGTCGCTCTTCGTCTTCGATCCCGAATCGGGAACGCTGTCGCCGGTGATGGGGCGCAGCGCAGCGGCTACCGTGGTCGCCACCGCGCCGCCGATCGAGCCTCGCCTGATCGAGCAGGCACAGATGCTGGCCTTCCGCTCGGTGCGCGAAGATGTGCCTTTGCTCGACGTCAGCCGTGATCTCGAGCGACTCTCGCACGAGGCGCAGGCCGCCGACCAGCCGGCGCTCGCCGCCGCGGTGCTGAAGGCCCAGGAGGCGATCGGCAAGGCGGCCGACGATCCCGCCAGCGTCGCCAGCGCCCGTGGCGATCTCTCGGAAGCGCTCGTCGACTTCGTCGCCACGGCGACGGAGCCCTCCGGTTTCGAGCCCATCAGCGAGCGGGCGCCGCTCGCGCCGTTGAAATCGATTGCGCTGGTCGGCGAGCTCGAGCACGACGACGAGATGCGCGATGTGTTCCTGGAAGAGGCCCGCGAAGTCGTCGAGGCGGCCCAGGCGGCGTGCGTGGAGCTGCGGGCTTCGCCCGGCGACCTCGGCCTGCTCACGACCCTGAGGCGCGCCTTCCATACCCTCAAGGGCAGCTCGCGGATGGTCGGCCTGAAGGCTTTCGGCGAAGCGGCCTGGGCCTGCGAGCAGGTCTTCAACACGCAACTCGCCGAACAGGGCGCGGCCGAACCGCCGCTGATCGAGTTCTCGACCTGGGCGCTCGATCACCTCGCGAGCTGGGTCGAAGACATCGCCGGTCATCGCGACGAGAACCGCAGCGAAGGCGAGATGAAGATGGCGGCCGACCGGCTGTCGCGGCGCATGCAGGCCGGCGCCGAGATATCAGATATCGCCTTGCCGATGGAGATCGTTCGCGGCTTGCCGGCCGACCTGCCGACCCGCGCCGACCTCGAGTTCGGCCAGGCGCCGCTGTCGATCGATTTCGGCGAGACCGA
>JBDTCA010000031.1:0-6752 GCA_039923815.1 Caldimonas sp.
CCTTGCGCGCAGCCTCGGCGATCTGATTGGCGGCGACCACGCCCGAGGGGAACAGGAAGTCGGCGCCGCCCGGCTGCAGCATCGACGCCATGTCGCGGCTGCCGACGCGTGTGACCTCCACGGGGAGGCGCTTGTCGGCCAGGATCTTGCGCACGCGTGCATCGGCGAAGAAGGGTTCGACGTCGAGTGCGATCAGGCCCTTGAGAGGCGGCGCCGCAGCGACGGCGGCCTCCTCGGCGCGCTCGGCAGTGGCGGCGCTCTGGCCTCTCAGCGCGAAATAAAGCGCGGTGCCGAAGCCGGCGAGCATCAACACGGTCAGAACGACTTTGCCCGTCTTCGTCATGGGTCAAGCTCCCTTGGGCGCGCACTTTAACCGGCGGGTCGCGGCATCATCGAAGGCATGCCTCGCCACCGCGTGCCGCCAACGCTCGACGACCTGCGCAGATATGCAGTCGCGCGCACGCTGTTCAAGCCGACCACCCTCCTTCGGGCGATCGAGAAGCTCGGCTTCGTGCAGGCCGACCCGATCCGTGCACCGGCCCGCGCCCAGGACCTGACGCTGCGCCATCGGGTCGTCGGCTACCGCGCCGGCGATCTCGAACGCCGCTACGCAAAGCTCGCGGTGGAGGAAGACTGTCTCGTCAACTACGGCTTCCTGCCGCGTCGCCACCTCGCGCTGATGCACCCGCGCGTCGCGAGGGCACCATGGACGCCAGCGACGAAGAAGAAGGCGCTCGAGGTGCTGGCGTTCATCCGCGAACACGGTGCCAGCCATCCGCGTGCCGTGGAGGCCGAGTTCGCACACGGCACGCGCGTCAATGCATGGGGCGGAACCAGCAATGCCACCACCCACCTGCTCGACGCCATGCACTACCGCGGCCTGCTGCGTGTGGCCGGACGCGAGCGCGGCATCCGCCTCTACGAAGCGGTGGATCACCCGGCCGTCGACATCCGCCCGGAGGCACGCGCAGCACGCGGCGCCGCGCTCATCGAGCTCGTCGTCCGCAAGTACGCGCCCCTGCCGGCGCCGAGCCTGGGCTACCTCACCCGTCTGCTCGGCTATGGCGCTCCGCATCTCGTCGACGAGGCACGCGCGGCGCTGGCGTCGGCCCGCGAGCACATGGGCCACGCGACCATCGACGGCATCACCTGGTACTGGCCGGTCGACGAGAACCCGACATCGTCGCGGTACGCACCCGACGACCAGGTGCGGCTGCTGGCGCCCTTCGATCCCGTCGTCTGGGACCGTCGCCGCTTCACGCTGATGTGGGGCTGGACCTATCGATTCGAGGCCTACACGCCGGCTGCGAAGCGAAAGCTCGGCTACTACGCATTGCCGATGCTGTGGAAGGACCGCGTCGTCGGATGGGGCAACGCGAGCCGCGCCGGCGACCACCTGCGTCTCGATTGCGGTTTCGCAACAGGCCGGCCCAAGGAAGCCGGCTTTCGCTCAGCGCTGGCCGAAGAGCGCGAGCGGATGGCGGCGTTCCTGGCTGAAAGGCAGGAATCAGTCCACCGCCATCAGGCGTGACTGACCGCGCGACCGAGCGCGTCGAGTTCGTCGGCGTCGAGCTTCGGACCGTCGAGCGTGACGCGCTGTGCCTGCGTGTCGCCCTTGCGAAAGCGCGCGATTACGGGCTTGAGCTCTTCCTTGATGTGCGACTCGTCGTAGCCGTTGAAGAGGTGGCCGATGAGGCCTCGTTTCAGATCGCTGGTATTCATCGCCCAGTCAGCGATCGGGAAGGTGAGGTTCATGTTGACGTGCATCATGATCCCCATGTTGTGATGCGCCGTGTGGTGGCGGCGGATCGTGTTGATGAACGGCGTGTTGCGCACGAACGAGTTCTCCTTCACGTGGCAGCAGACGTGGAAGGTCTCGTAAACGAGGTACTGCGCGATCATCGTCAGGAACACGATGTAGCCGGCATTCGGGTTGATCAGCACCGTGGCGATCGTGCCGAGCGCCAGGCCCATCACCGCCAACGCCGCGAGCACGCGCCACGGGAAGAAGACGATGCGGAACTCCTTGGCCGTGGAGATCGTCGGGTCGCCGTCGGTGAAGTACTGATGATGCTGTCGCGTATGGCGGTCATAGATGGCGCGAAGCGCGAAGACGTCGATCAGCCGGTGCATCACGAACTTGTGCATTGCCCACTCGGCGAAATTGCCGGCCAGCGCGACCGGCAGGATCAGCGCCCACTCCCAGGTCGCCCCGTGCACCTGCGAGATGCACCAGACAACGGCGGCGATGCCGACGGCGTACATCACGCCGATATGAACCAGTCCGCTGTACCAGGGACTGATGTTGGCGACATACTGGTCTCGGAACTTGCGCTGGCGTTCAGTCATCATGGTTTGCACCCGGTTCGGTCTCGAATCTGACTGATATATTAGATGCCGATCAGATGAATTGTCAATGGCGCCCCTCAACGCCCGCGCCGCCACCAAGGCGGCAGCGGTGACGACTGCGGCGCCCATCCCGCCGAGCCTGACCGACCGTGCCTATGCCGAGATCGAGGAGATGATCGTCACGCTCAAGCTCGCCCCGGGAAGCGCCATTTCCGAGGTTGATCTTTCTGCGCATCTCGGCATCGGCCGCACGCCGATCCGCGAGGCCCTGCAACGCCTGGCGCGCGAAAAGCTGGTGACTATCTTTCCGAGGCGCGGCATGCTCGTGTCGGCGATCGATGTCGCCAGCCAGCTGCGGCTGATCGAAGTCCGACGTGAGCTCGAGCGGCTGATCGTTCGAGCCGCCGCGCGCCGTGCCACCGAGCCCGAGCGCGCAGCCTTCCGCACCATGGCCGGCGATTTCGAAACCGCCGCCAGAGCCAACGACGACGTCACCTTCATGCGCATCGACCGCGACTTCAACGTGCTCTGCTCGCAAGCCTCGCACAACGAGTTCGCGTCGGGCACGATGAGCCTGCTGCACTCGCTGTCGCGCCGCTTCTTCTACCGCCACTACAAGCAGGTTGCCAGCCTGCCGCAAACGGCCAAGCTGCACGCCGACATCGCGCGGGCCATCGCCGCGGGCGACGAAGAGCGCGCCGGCAAGGCCAGCGACCGCCTGATCAGCCAGATCGAGAAGTTCACGCGCAGTGCCGTGAACCCCTGAGCTCTTTTTCACCGCCGCTTCCAAACATGCGGAGCTGCGACTCCGCCCCTCCAGGAGACAAACCATGAACACGCAACGCAGAAAGATCTTGCAAGGCCTCGGCGCTGCAGGCACCGCGGCGGCCGTGCAGCCGTTCCTCGCCTTTCCGGCGATCGCACAGAACAAGCCGGTCAAGATCGGCATCATCGCGCCGAAGGCCGGCATCGCCGGCACCATCGGCGAGTGCGGCCTTCGCGGCACGATGTTCGCGCTCGATCGCATCAACGCGGCGGGCGGCATCGCCGGGCGCAAGGTCGAGCTCGTCGTCGAGGAGGAGACCAACCCGAAAGACTCGATCGAGCGGCTGCGCAAGCTCGTGCTGCAGGACAAGGTCGACTGCGTCCAGGGCATCGTCTCCTCCGGGGTCAGCCTCGCCATGGGCGCGGTCGCCGAGGAGATGAAGGCAACGCTCATCTTCTGGGACGGCACCACGCAGGACGGCGTCAAAGAGACGATGCCGAACCCGCGCTATGTCTTCCGCAGCACCGACAACGAGTGCGAGGCGGTGATGGCGTCGCTGCTGGCCATCAAGCACTGGAAGGGCAAGTTCGCGACCATCGCCGGCATCAACCCGGACTATTCGTACGGGCGCAACAACTTCGCCGCCTTCCAGGGCCTCCTGAAGAAGTTCGGCGTCGAGCACAAGGTGGTTGCCGACCAATGGCCGAAGGTCGGCACGCTCGACCTGACATCGCACGTCGCCGCACTGAAAGCGGCCAAGCCCGACCTGGTGTTCTCGTCGCTGCTGTTCGCCGACCTGCCCGTGTTCATGAAGACCGCGCACGGCGCCGGCCTGATGGACGGCAAGACAAAGTTCGTGTTCCCTGCGGCCGGCTTCCAGCACACCCTGCTGAAGAAGGAGTTCACGCCCGAGGGCATGATCTTCGGCCACAACACGCTCTACTTCGACCTCGCCAATCCGTCGCCGCTGCAAAAGCAGTTCGTGCAGGAGTACGAGGCCAAGTACAAGGACTATCCGCACTGGGAGGCCGACCGCGCCTACTTCGCGATGCAGATCTACCGCGCCGGCGTCGAGGCCGCCTACAAGGCGAAGAACGCCTGGCCGGGCCAGGAAGACATCATCAACGCGATGGAAGGGCTGAAGATCGAGTCGCTCGGCGGACCGGGATCGATGCGCAAGGACCACATCGCCGACCAGACCTTCTACCAGGGCCTGACGACGCACAAGAACCGGTTCGACTTCTGCACGATCAGCGACGTGACGACGATGTACTCCGATCAGTTGCAGAAGCCCCAGGGTGTGGATTTCTGGAAGTGGATCGAGACCGCCCAGATCAAGCTTTGACGGTGCCCTCGCGCCCGGCGCCGTCGAATCCTCTTCGGCGCCGGGCAGTTCCTCTTGTCGCTCCCGGGCCGCGGCCCGGTGCGGCTGACGCTCTCGCATGACCTCCTTCTTCGACATCCTGCTCGGCGGCCTGTTCCACGCCTCCGTGCTCTTTCTCGTCGCCGCCGGGCTGCAGCTCGTGTTCGGCGTGCAGCGCATCGTCAACCTCGCCTGCGGCTCGTTCTACGCACTCGGCGCCTACTTCGGCATCACCGCCGTCAACTGGTCGACGGCGCACGGCGCGCCGGCATGGTCTTTCCTGCCGGTGCTCATCCTGTCGGGGATCCTGCTCGGCGCCATCGGCCCGTTCATCGAGCGGCTGCTGCGCACCGTCTACGACCGCGACGAGGCCTTCCAGCTGCTGCTCACGTTCGCGCTCGTCCTCATGTTCCAGGACGTTCTGCGATTCTTCTGGGGCGCCAACCCGCAGCAGCTCGGCAACCTGTCGATGGACTACGGCAAGGTCACGATCGGCGAGGTCTCGTTCCCGACCTACAACGTGCTGGTCATGGTGGCGAGCGTGGCGATCGCCGCCGGGCTCGGCCTCTTCCTGCAACGCACGCGCTACGGCCGCATCCTGCGCGCCACCGCCGAGAACCGCGAGATGGCGGCGGCGCTCGGCGCCGACGTGCGCGCCATCTACGCCAGCGTCTTCACGCTCGGCACCGTGCTCGGCACCGTCGGCGGCGCCCTCGTCGTGCCGACCGCGGCGGCGTCGCTCGACATGCCGGTCGAGCTCGTCGTCGAAGCCTTCGCGGTCGTCGTCATCGGCGGCCTCGGCAGCATGCGCGGGGCGCTGGCGGGCGCCGTCGTGGTCGGGCTGACGCGGGCCTTCGCGATCCGCTACTACGCCGAGTTCGAGGTGCTGGCGATCTACGTCATCGTCATCCTCGTGCTGATCGCACGGCCCGCGGGCCTCTTCGGGAAGCCGATCGAATGAGCGCGAATCGTCGAAGCATGTCGCCGCTTGTCGCGGTTGCCATCGGTCTCGCACTCGTCGCGCTCGCCCTCGTGCCTCGCTTCGCCTCGGCCTATCACGTGACGCTGGTGCTGCCGGCCTTCGCCTACGCGATCGCGCTGCTCGGCTTCAACCTGCTCTTCGGCACCACCGGCCTGCTCTCGTTCGGCCATGCGCTGTTCGTCGCCATCGGCGCCTACGCCGCGGCGGTGATGACGAGCAAGCTGCAGGTGCGCAGCTTCGAGGTCATCCTGCTGGTCGCCGGCCTCGTCGCCGTGATCGCGGCGATCCCGGTGGCGCTGCTCTCGGTTCGCTACGTGCGGATCTTCTTCGGCATCCTGACGCTCGCGTTCGGCATGCTGTTCCACTCGTTCCTGTTCAAGTTCTATCACCTCACCGGCGGCGACACCGGTATCCGCGTGCTGCGGCCCACACTGCTCGGCATGGAGTTCAAGGAGCTCGACAAGACCGCGTTCCTGATCGGCCCGTTCTACTACGCGTGTCTGCTGCTGGCGATCGTGCTGGGTTTCGCGATGTGGCGCATGGTTCATTCGCCGTTCGGCGTGCATCTGGTGGCGATCCGCGAGAACGCGCGCAAGGCCGAGTACCTCGGCGTGCGCGTGCGGCTGTTCCGCTTCGTCGCCTTCCTGATCTCGGCGTTCTACTGCGCGATCGGCGGCGCGATCCTGGCCATCAACACCGGCCAGGCCGACCCCGAGCTCGCCTACTGGACGCATTCCGGCGAGCTCGTCTTCATGACCGTGCTCGGCGGCTTCGCGAGCTTCTTCGGCCCGATCGTGGGCGCGTTCGCCTTCGTCTTCCTCAAGTCGTCGCTGATGGGCGCCACCGAGTACTGGCGCTTCTTTCTCGGCGTCATCCTGGCGCTCATCGTCGTGGCCTTCCCGCGTGGGCTGATGGGCCTGGTGCAGGACGCGTGGAAGAAGGTGCGGCGATGACCACGCCGGTCGGCGCGACGCTGATCGAGACCGTCGGCGTCCGCAAGGCCTACGGCGATTTCGTCGCGCTCGACGGCGTGACGCTGTCGGTCGCCCAAGGCGAGACTGTGGCCATCGTCGGCCCCAACGGCGCCGGCAAGACGACACTCGTCAACGTGCTCACCGGCCTGCTCAAGCCGACCGATGGCGTGGTGCGCTTCAAGGGCCATGACATCGCCGGCATCGGTCCGGTCAAGCTGGCGCAGCGCGGCATGGCACGCGCCTTCCAGCTGGTGCACATCTTCCCGGCGATGACGGTCGCCGACACCATCGCCGTCGCCGTCGTCTCGCAGACCGGTC
>JBDTCA010000032.1:0-3816 GCA_039923815.1 Caldimonas sp.
CGTGATCCTCGACCCCCTGCAGACGCCGGCCCACGTGTTTCGCGCCGAGACCAGCGCGCCCGCCGCGCCCGCCCACGGGGTGGCGACTTGAGCGCCGTGCCGACCGTGGAGACCGCCGACCCGGCGCTCGCGACCGATCCGCACTGGTACAAGGATGCGGTCATCTACCAACTCAACGTCAAGGCGTTCTTCGACTCGAACAACGACGGTGTCGGCGACTTTCCGGGCGTGACGGCCAAGCTCGACTACGTCAAGAGCCTCGGCGTCAACACGATCTGGCTGATGCCCTTCTATCCGTCGCCGTTGCGCGACGACGGCTACGACATCGCCGCCTACGAAGACGTGCACCCGCAGTACGGCACCCTCGACGACTTTCGCACCATGCTGGCCGAGGCGCACAAGCTCGGCCTGAAGGTCATCACCGAGCTCGTCATCAACCACACGTCGGACGCGCACCCGTGGTTCCAGGCGGCGCGGCGGGCCCCTGCCGGCAGCCCCGAGCGCGACTTCTACGTGTGGAGCGACAGCGACCAGAAGTACGCCGGCACGCGAATCATCTTCACCGACACCGAGACCTCGAACTGGACCTGGGACCCGGTCGCCAACGCCTGGTTCTGGCACCGCTTCTTCAGCCACCAGCCCGACCTCAACTTCGACAACCCGGCGGTGCTCGAAGCCATCTTCAAGACGATGCGTTTCTGGCTCGACATGGGCGTCGACGGCTTCCGCCTCGATGCGATTCCCTACCTGATCGAGCGCGAGGGCACCAACAACGAGAACCTGCCCGAGACCCACGTCGTCATCAAGAAGCTGCGCGCCGCCATCGACGCGAGCTACTCGAACCGCTTCCTGCTCGCCGAGGCGAACCAGTGGCCGGAAGACGTGCGCGAGTACTTCGGCGACGGCGACGAGTGCCACGCCGCCTATCACTTCCCGCTGATGCCACGCATGTACATGGCGATCGCCCAGGAAGACCGCCATCCGCTCACGGAGATCATGGCGCAGACGCCCGAGATCCCGGACTCGTGCCAGTGGGCCATCTTTCTGCGCAACCACGACGAGCTGACGCTCGAGATGGTGACGAGTCGCGAGCGCGACTACATGTACAGCACCTACGCGGCCGACCCGCGGGCGCGCATCAACCTCGGCATCCGGCGGCGTCTGGCGCCGCTGCTCGACAACGACAGCGACCGCATCAAGCTGATGAACAGCCTGCTGCTGTCGCTGCGCGGCTCGCCGATCATCTATTACGGCGACGAGCTCGGCATGGGCGACAACGTCTTCATCGGCGACCGCAACGGCGTGCGCACGCCGATGCAATGGAGCCCCGACCGCAACGCCGGCTTCTCGCGCGCCGACCCGCAGCGCCTCTACCTGCCGCCGGTGATGGACGCGGTGTACGGCTTCGGCAGCGTCAACGTCGAGGCCCAACTGCGCGAGCCCTCGTCGCTCCTGAACTGGATGCGCCGGATGCTCGCCGTGCGCTCGAGCAGCAGCGCCTTCGGCCGCGGCTCGCTGGTCTTCCTGAAGCCCGGCAACCGCAAGATCCTGGCGTACCTGCGCGAGCACGACGGCGAGACGATCTTCTGTGTCGCCAACCTGGCGGCGTCGGCGCAGCCGGTCGAGCTCGACCTGTCGGCCTTCAAGGGCCGCGTGCCGGTCGAGCTGCTCGGCCGCACCGCCTTCCCGCCGATCGGCGAGCTGCCCTACCTGCTCACCCTTGCCGCACACGGCTTCTACTGGTTCCGGCTCGCCACCGACGTCGCCGTGCCGCACTGGCACGACGACCGGCCGCCGATCGAGAACCGCCCGGTGGTGATCCTGTCCGACGGCTGGAAGACGCTGTTCGCCAACCAGGTGCCGGTCTGGCGCATCGGTGCGGTCGGCAAGACGCGCGAGCAGCTCGAGACCGAGACGCTGCCGCACTTCATCGAGGCTCAACGTTGGTACGCATCGAAGGGGGAAGCGGTCACGCGCGCCGCCATGGGCGTGCATGCGCGCTGGGGTGCCGACTGGCTGCTGCAGCTCGTCGAGCTGGAGGGCCCGGCCGATGACGCGACCTATTTCGTGCCGCTGTCGCTGGCCTGGGAAGACCGCGACGACGAGCGGCTGAAGGCGCTGGCCAGCTCTGCCGTCGCCCGTGTCCGGCAACAGGCGCAGGTCGGCGTCATGGCCGACGCCTTTGCCGACGAAGGCTTCTGCCGGGCCGTGATCGCATCGATCGGTGCCGACGAGAGCCTCCCGGCGTCAGAAGGCACGTTCCGCTTCGTGCCGACCCAGGCCTACGCGGGCGTGACCGGCAGCGATCTCGCATCGCTGCCCGTCGGGCGCCCGCTGGCGCAGAGCAGCAACTCGATCGTCACGCTCGGCGAGCGTTTGTTCCTGAAGGGCTATCGCCGCATCCGCGCCGGCCGCAACCCGGAGTTCGAGGTCGGCTGCTACCTGACCGACGTCGCCCGCTTCGAGCATGCGGTGCCGGTCGCCGGTGTGCTCGAGCACGTCGCGGCCGACGGGATCGTGCGCACGCTCGCGCTCATCCAGGCCCACGTCGCCAACCAGGGCGACGGCTGGCACCTGACGCTCGACTACCTGAAGCGCTTTCTCGACGCCAGCCACAGCGCCGCCGAGATTCCGGTCGACATCCATGCCGCGTTCGTGGCGCGGGCACACACGCTCGGCATGCGCACCGCCGAGCTGCACAACGCCTTTGCCGGCAGCAGCGGTCACCCGGCGTTCGACCCCGAGCCGCTGACCGCGGCCGACGCCGCGGCCGATCGCGCCCGCGTGCTGGCCGATCTCGACACCACCTTCAGCTTGCTCGAGGCCGGCCAGGACAAGCTCGCCGACGCCGCGCGTGCCGACGTGCAGTCGCTGCTGGCCGCCCGCGAACAGATCGAAGCCCGCATCGGCGCCATGGGCGAGGTGCCGGCCGGCATGCAGAAGATGCGCATCCACGGCGACTATCACCTCGGCCAGGTCCTGGTGACGCAGAACGATTTCGTCATCATCGACTTCGAGGGCGAACCGGGCCGCGACTTCGAGGCACGGCGCGCCAAGCAGTCGCCGCTGCGCGATATCGCCGGCATGCTGCGCTCGTTCAGCTATGCACAGCACAGCGCCCTGCGCACGCTCGGGCCGGCTCTCCCGGCCAGCGGCACGCTGGTACCGGCCCTCGCCGACTGGGAGGCGCAGGTCCGCGCGGCCTTCCTCGCCGGCTACGCGTCGGCGGCACGCGAAGACCTCTGGCCGGCCGGTATCGACGGCCCCGATGGCCTCCTCGGCCTCTACGTGCTCGAAAAGGCGCTCTACGAGCTCCGCTATGAATCGAGCAACCGACCCGACTGGATCGACATCCCGCTGCGCGGCGTGCTCGACATCGTCGCTTCCGTCAACGACCAGAGAAAGAATCCTTGAGTTCCTCCGCCCTCCCCATCAGTGCCGTCTGGCTCGGCACCCCTTATCCACGCGGTGCCACCTGGGATGGCCAGGGCGTCAACTTCGCCGTCTTCTCCGAGAGCGCCGAGCGGGTCGAGCTCTGCATCTTCGATCGCGAAGGCAAGAACGAACTGCAGCGCATCGAAGTACGGGAGCGCACCGACCACGTCTGGCACTGCTACCTGCCCGAAGCGCGCCCGGGCATGGCCTACGGCTACTACGTCCATGGTCCCTACAAGCCTGAAGAGGGTCTTCGCTTCAACGCCAACAAGCTGCTGCTCGATCCGTACGCGAAGGACTTCCTCGGCGAGCTGACCTGGGACGACGCGCTCTACGGCTACACCGTCGGCCACGAGGACGGCGACCTCTCCTTCGACGAGC
>JBDTCA010000033.1:0-3173 GCA_039923815.1 Caldimonas sp.
TCGGCGCCGGCATCGCGACCGGCGGCAGCGGCGGCGAACCGGCCGCCGGCGAAGTCGAATGCCGGCTTCAGCGACATGGACGACGACATCCCGTTCTGAGCGCCAGCGCAGCGTTCGACGGGTCTTAGTCGGCCGCGCCGCGATAGCGGCTCACGTCCAGCGTCGTGATCGGCGCCGCGCGGTTGCCCCAGGCGCTGCGCAGATAGGTCAGCACCGACGCCACCTCGGCGTCGGTGAGCACGGTTGCGAAGGGCGGCATGCCGAACGGGCGCGGATTGCCTGCCGTGCTCGGCGCGAAGCCCCCTCGCAGCACGACATGGACGAGGTTGACGGCGGGCGTCAGCGCCACGGCGCGGTTGCCGGCCAGCGCCGGATAGGCGCCGGCAACGCCCGCGCCCTGGTCGCCGTGGCAGGCGCTGCAGTGGGTCTCGTACAGCTGCTGGCCGGCAGCGGCGATGGCCGGGGCGGCAGCGTCGTCGGTGGCGACGATGTTCACGGGGCGAACCGGCAACGCCTTCAGATACGTCGCCATGGCGGCGAGGTCGCTGTCGTGCAGGTACTGCGTCGAGCCGGCGACGACCTCGGCCATCGGCCCCTGCACGGTGGCGCGTTCCGTGACGCCGGTCTTCAACAGGGCGACGATGTCGGCCACCGGCCAGTCGGCCACGCTCGCTTCGGCGGCGTCGGTGAGCGACGGTGCGTACCAGTTCTGCATGGGGATCAGGCCGCCGGCCAGGTCGAGCGGGTCCGCGGTGGCGCCGAAGACGTTGCGCTGCGAGTGGCAGGCGTTGCAGTGACCGAGCGTCTCGACGAGATAGGCGCCACGATTCCAGTCCGGCGAGCGCGACGGCTCCGGCTGGAAGCTGGCCGGCCTGAAGAAGAGGGCGCGCCAGACGGCGAGTGCCGCCTGCTGGTCGAACGGAAAGCCGAGCGCGTGCGCCTTGTTCGCCTGCGCGACCGGTGTCACGGTCTTCAGGTACGCGAACATGGCGTCGGCATCGGCGCGCGCGAGCCCTGTGTAGTTCGGGTAGGGAAAGGCGGGATAGAGCAGATGACCGTCGCGCGAACGGCCGTTGTGCAGGGCACGCCAGAAGTCGTCGCTGCTCCAGCCGCCGAGCCCGCTGGCGTCGGGCGTGAGGTTCGACGAGAAGACGATGCCGAACGGTGTTTCGATGGCGCGGCCACCGGCGAAGCGAGCCCCGCCACGGGCGGTGTGGCAACCCTCGCAGTTGCCGGCGCGAACGAGGTACTCGCCGACGCCGGGGCCCGTGCCGACGGCGCCGGTCACCGCGGGGGCGCCTGTCTGGGGTGCCGAGCCGTCGCGAACGCTCAGCCAGGCGATCGCGGCGGCCGATACCAGCGCGGCGACGACAAGCACCGCGACTGCGCCCAGCGCCCAGACGGCGCGCCGCGATGTCATCGCCGCACCGCCGCTGAGCTCGGGCCCGGGCGGCCGGCAGACTCGGGCAGCGGCGCGTCGACCACGCCACCACAGTTCAGCGGCAGCCGGTCGCCTGCGGCGCCGAGCACCGCCTTCGAGGGGATCGGGACCGGCTGCGCTGCCAGCCAGGCCGAGACGGCACCGATGTCGGCTTGCGTCAATCGCGTCGCCACGGTGGCCATGCAGTCGGGCTCCTGCGCGTGCCGCTTGCCGTTCTTCCAGGCGCCGAGCTGGCCGTTGAGATAGTCACGCGGCAGGCCGAGCAGGCCGGGGATGAAAGGTGCCCTTCCGGTCATCGCTGTGCCGTGGCACGAGGTGCATGCGGGCAAGCCGCGGGCGGCATCGCCGTGCGTCACGAGCGCCTCGCCGGTGGCCCGGACCGCCGCCGTTTCCGTGGCCGGCAAGGGGGGCGGATAGGGCAGGTCGAGCGAGGCGAAATGGTCGGCGATCTCGCGCAGGTAATCGTCGCCGAGCAGCGCCAGCAGGCCGCTCATCAGTTCGTAGTGGCGGCGGCCGTCGCGGAAGTTGCGCAGCTGGTTGAAGAGGTAGCCGGCCGGCTTGCCGGCGATGCGCGGGTAGTAGCCGTCGGCGGCGGCCCGGCCTTCGCGGCCATGGCAGCCGGTGCAGGCGAGCACGCGCTGCGCGATGGTGTTCTCGAAGGGAGCCGGGGACGGGGCCGACGCCGAGTTCGCCGTCGGGATCGCGAGCGCGGCAGCGGCGAAGAGCGCTGCCCGGCCGGCACCGCGCCACATGGCGAGCCGGGCATTGACATGGCGTCGGAACGCCATCACGGCGCCGGGATGTGGCCGAGTACCGCGGCGGCGAGTTCCTTGCGGTCGCTGTCCTGGCCGACCGAGCTGTCTTCGCTGAGGCCCCGGCCGACACCCGCGCGGTCGGCGCCGGAGCGGTTCTGGCTCACCTTCCACTTGCCGGTCAGCGAACTCAGCACGATCTCGATGCCGACGATCGCGCCCAGCATCGTTTCGACGAAGTCCGCGGGTGCATCGGTCACGGCCCAGGGCGCGCGCCGGGACGCTTCGTGGCGGTCCGTCAGACGCGTCACGAAGGCGTGCAGCCAGGCCGGATCCTCGACGGCGCGCACGCTGCCGCGACCGTGCACCACGATGTAGTTCCAGGTCGGCACGACCTTGCCGTGCTCGGCCTTGCTCGGGTACCACCCGGGCGAGACATAGGCGTGCGGGCCCTGGAAGACGACCAGCGACTCGACATCGGCGCGGGCGCTGCGCCAGACCGGGTTGGCGCGGGCGACGTGGGCGCGCAGGATGCCGGGGCCGCCGGCGGGGTCGGGGTCGAGCACGAAGGGCACGCCGTCGGCCTCGAGCCGGCCGGTGTCGCCTTGCGTCAGGAGCAGACCGAAGGGATGTTCGAGAACGAAGGCCTCGAGCACGTCGCGCCGCGGTTCGGCGAAGTGGGCAGGCAGGTACATCGCTCAAGTGTCGGCGATGCGCCGACTCGGTGACTCAGGGTCGTGCGCGCGCTGCGTCGCGTTTGATGCCGATGCCCGTGCCGGTGCGTACCGCCTCGCGCGTGGCAACGTCGTTGGCGGCGCCGTATTCGGTGGAGCGGGTGTTGCGCAGCAGCGGCGAGGCCTGCATGAGCTGGTCGTTCGGCGTCGAGTTCGTCATGCCGAGGTTGTCGAATCGCGGTTGCACCGTGCTGCCCGAGCGGAACTCGCGGCACGTCGACTCGTCGGGGATCATGACCATGTAGC
>JBDTCA010000034.1:0-4204 GCA_039923815.1 Caldimonas sp.
GCGGCCGCCCGCTCTGGAGCCACTCGGTCGCCTCGACAGGCTGGAGCGAGTCGACCCTGGCCGAGCGCGACTGGGTCGCGGCACGCGGCGCGGCCGTGCGCTGGGCCGTCGCCGGCGCCCTGGTCGGGCTCATCGTCGGCTTTGTGCTGTTCGCGCCGGCGGCCTGGCTGGCGCAGGCGGTCGCGTCGGCCAGCAATGACCGCCTCGTCCTGGCCGATACCCGTGGCACGGTCTGGTCGGGCAGCGCCACGGCGGTGCTCACCGGCGGGTCGCAGAGCCGCGACGCCAGCTTCCTGCCCGGCCGCATCGAGTGGAGCCTGTCGCCGCGGCTCTACGGCGTCGAGGTGTCGTTGCGACAGGACTGCTGCATCAACGGCACCGCCGTGATCCAGGTCAGGCCGGGCTTCAACCGCATGCGCGCGACGCTGGTCTCGCCCGCCGGCGCCGTCGGCCAATGGCCGAACGCCTGGCTCGGTGGCCTCGGCACGCCGTGGAACACGCTCCAGCTCGGCGGCAGCGTACGCCTGGTGTCACCCGGCGTCACCACGATCGAACAGGTCGAAGGCCGCTGGCGCATGGACGGCCGGATCGACCTGGAACTCGAAGGCGTGTCGTCGCGTCTGACCACGCTCGACACGCTCGGCAACTACAAGGTGACACTCACGGGTGCCGGTGGCGCCAGCGCCACGCTGCTCTCGGTGACCACCACCGACGGCGCCCTCCAGCTCACCGGCAGCGGCACCTGGGGACCGGGCGGCGTCAAGTTTCGCGGCGAGGCACGCTCGGCGACCGTCGACGAGGCGGCGCTGTCGAACCTGCTCAACATCATCGGTCGGCGCGACGGCGCGCGATCGATCATTTCGATCGGATGAGGATGACCCAACCCCGCGCCCCGCGCCCGACCCACACGTCTCGCGCTGCCCGAACTGGCGCCGCTGCCGTGGCTGCGGTGCTGCTGCTCGGCGCCGTCCCGGCCGGCCCGGCCCTGGCCCAGAAGTCGGCCAGCGCGCGCTTTCGCGGCGAACCGGTGACGCTCAACTTCGTCAACGCCGACATCGAGGGCGTGGCCCGCGCCATGTCGGCCATCCTCAAACGCCAGTTCCTGGTCGACCCGCGCGTGCGCGGCTCGATCACGCTCTACAGCGAGGAGCCGCTCAGCCCGGGCGAGGCGTACCTCAACTTCCTTGCCGCGCTGCGCGGCCTCGGCTTCACCGTGGTCGAGGTCCATGGCCTGTTCAAGATCGTTCCCGAGGCCGACGCGAAGCTGCAGGCCGGCACCGTCGAGATCGGCAACACGCAGCGCCGCGGCGACCAGGTGCTGACGCAGATCTTCCGGCTCAACCACGAGAACGCCAACAACCTGGTGCCGGTGCTCAGGCCGCTGATCAGCCCGAACAACACGATCAACGCCAACCCCGGCAACAACACGCTCGTCATCACCGACTACGCCGACAACCTGCAGCGGATCGGCCAGATCATCGCGGCGATGGACGTGCCCGCGAGCGGCGACGTCGAGGTGATCCAGCTGCGCCACGCCGTCGCTGCCGACATCGCACCGCTGATCCAGCGCCTGACCGACAGCGGCGTGGCGTCGCCGGCAGGAGCCGCCGGCGCTGCCGCCACGCTCGCGGCGCCGTCGATCCTGATCGACACGCGCAGCAATTCGCTCATCGTGCGCAGCCCGAACGCGTCGCGGATGTCGAGCATCCGGGCCCTGATCGCCAAGCTCGACACGCAGCCGCAGGGCTCGGCCGCCACCGGCAACATCTGGGTCGTCCACCTCAAGAACGCCGACGCCACCAAGCTCGCGGCCGTGCTGCGTGCCGCCTTCAGCGCCGGCAACAGCGGCGGCGGTGGGGCCGGCTCGACGGCGTCGCCGCTCGGCGTCAACGCGCCGGGCACGGCCGGCGTGGGCGCCATTGCCACCGGCGCGGCGGCGCCGATCAGCGGCAGCGCCGGCCCGTCGACGGGCGGCTTCATCCAGGCCGACCCGTCGACCAATTCGCTCATCGTCACGGCGCCCGAGCCGCTCTATCGCCAGGTGCGGGCGATGATCGACCAGCTCGACGAGCGCCGCGCCCAGGTCTACATCGAGAGCCTGATCGTCGAGGTCACGGGAGACAACGCCGCCGACTTCGGCTTCCAGTGGCAAGGCCTTCTCGGCGGCAAGGGCTCGAGCGTGATCGGTGTCGGCGGCACCAACTTCGGCAGCAACGGCAACCTGCTCCAGATCGACCTGGCACAAGCCGGCGGCGCCGGGGCGGCGGGCCTGTCGCTCGGCGAAGGCCTCAACGTCGGCCTCGTTCGCAACTTCTTCGGCACCATCGGCCTGGCCGCGATCGCGCGCATCCTGCAGAGCCAGAGCAACACCAACATCGCCTCGACGCCGAACCTGGTCACGCTCGACAACGAAGAGGCCAAGATCATCGTCGGCAGCAACGTGCCGTTCGTGACGGGCCAGTTCACGCAGACGGGCACGGCCGCGACCAACCCGTTCCAGACCATCGAGCGCAAGGACGTCGGCATCACGCTGCGCATCAAGCCGCAGATCGGCGAGAACGGCACGATCCGGATGCAGATCTTCCAGGAGTCGTCGAGCCTGTCGTCACAAGTGGCGCCGGGCACGTCGAACGCCGGACCGTCGACGAACAAGCGCTCGATCGAGTCGAACGTCGTCGTCGACGACGGTCAGATCCTGGTCCTCGGCGGCCTCATCGAAGACCGCTACACCGACAACCGCACGCAGGTGCCGCTGCTCGGCGACATCCCCTACCTCGGAGCGCTCTTTCGGAGCGAGAGCCGGACCAAGACGCGCACCAACCTGATGGTCTTCCTGCGACCGGTGGTGATGCGCGACGCGGCCACCGCCAACAAGCTGTCGCTCGACCGCTACGAGCTGATCCGCTCCTTCCAGAAGGACCAGCAGCCGCCGAAGAGCGTGCTGGTGCCGATCAACGATTCGCCGGTCGTGCCGCCGCTGCGTCGCGTCGAGCAAGGCGCCGACCTGTCGGCCGCACAGACCTCGCCGGGCACTACACCAGGTCCGATCGCGCGGCCGAAGCCGGCTGCGCCCGGCTCGTCCGATCCCGCGTCGACGCCAGCACTGCCGGCACCGACCGTCCCCGTGATCGTGCCGGTGCTGGTGCCCCTGCCAGGCCCGCCGGCGTCGGCGGCGACGAAGTAGCGGCCGACGCGAAGGAGCCTCGATGGGCGCTCGCCATCCCCTGCCCTACGCCTACGCCAAGGCGCACACGCTGCTGCTCGAGGACGACGGCGCCCGCCTCGTGCTCTGGGCACCCGAGGGCGTCGGTCTGCCGGCACTCTCCGAGGTGCTCCGGCTCTACGACGTCGACGCCTTCGAGCGCGAGTCGGCCGACACGCTGGTCGGCCGAATCGCTGCCGCCTACGCCGGCGGCGAATCCAGTGCCGCGGTCGTCATCGGCGAGGTCGAGAGCGCCGTCGACCTCTCGCGGATGATGCAGGAGCTGCCGGCGATCGAAGACCTGCTGGAAGCGTCGAACGACGCGCCGATCATCCGCATGCTCAACGCCCTGCTGACGCAGGCCGCGAAGGATGGCGCCAGCGACATCCACATCGAGCCCTACGAGCGTTCGAGCTCGGTGCGCTTTCGCGTCGACGGCACGCTGCGCGAGGTCGTGCAGCCGAATCGCGCACTTCACGCCGCGCTGATCTCGCGCCTGAAGATCATGGCCGAGCTCGACATCGCCGAACGCCGCTTGCCGCAGGACGGCCGCATCTCGCTGCGCATCGGCGGCCGCGCCGTCGACGTCCGCGTATCGACCCTGCCTTCGGCCCACGGCGAGCGGGCCGTGCTGCGGCTGCTCGACAAGGCCGAATCCAAGTTCACGCTCGAGGGCCTGGGCATGAGCGGCGACGTTCTGACGAGCTTCGACAAGCTCATCAAGCAGCCGCACGGCATCCTGCTCGTGACCGGCCCGACCGGCTCCGGCAAGACGACGACGCTCTATGCGTCGCTGAGCCGCGTCGACACCGCCGGCACCAACATCCTGACGGTCGAAGACCCGATCGAATACGAGCTCGCCGGCATCGGCCAGACCCAGGTCAACGCCAAGATCGACCTCACCTTCGCGAAGGCGCTGCGGGCGATCCTGCGCCAGGACCCCGACGTGATCATGATCGGCGAGATCCGCGACTACGAGACCGCGCAGATCGCGATCCAGGC
>JBDTCA010000035.1:0-4358 GCA_039923815.1 Caldimonas sp.
ACGAGGGCCATGGCGAGCGTGAACAGGGGAACGTGTTTCATCTGAGTCTCCGGAAGTAAGGGTGGGTCTTGCCCGCCAGCGCCATGGTTGCGGCGCGCGGCAGGACGGGGTGTCGGACATTTCGAGCCACGCTCGGGCAGCGGCAGTTCTGACGAGAAGCTGGACGCATACCGACAAACGCGTCGGTCCGCGGGTGGCTCAAAGCCTGGCTAGAGAGCCAATCGGCGAAAAAGAACCCTGACGGGGAGTCGAGGGCAGGGAGGCTGGTCGGCGCGGGCTCGGCAGGGCGCCGAGACAACGGCCGTAGCCTCAGAGGCCGTCCAGACGACCACGGAAAAGGGCGCCAAGCCAGAATCCATCGGGGCCGAGGTGGATTGCTGCTTGGGTAAGGACTTTGAACCCTCGTCGCAAGCTTTCTGGCACGGCGTTCCAGGTGCGTCGGAACCGTGATGGTGATCAATTGCGGCACCCGTCACGTCGTCGGCTTCGGCCTCTGCCTTCTCCGGCTCTCCAGTCGCGTGGGCCGAAGCGGCGACAGCATCATGGGCGTGCGCCACGCGGGGCTCGATCAAACACGCATTTGCAACCCCGGACGCCAAAGCGAACAGCCAGGCGAAGAGCACCGCAAACGCGGTGCTGCGCTTGACTCGGGAGTTGAAAAACGGTTTCACTTTGAGAGACGTTTGGGCGAGGTCAGTGTGGGGAATGGAATGGACGCGACGTTGATCTGCGTCAACTTGGCATCTCCGGGCAACTCTTTGAAGCTTCCGCCTGCGACGGATGTTTGTCTGTGCGCTGCCGCACGCCCCCGCGAACGGTTGAAACCGCCCCGGCGACGTGACCTGACGAGTCAGACACAGTGCCGTTTCGGCGTGCTCCTTGCAGCCAGCGAGCGCGGGCGCAATGGCCGGTCATAGCCACCCTTTCCTGAAACCTGCTCGACGGAACCCGGTAACGACATAGGGGCACGCGCGCATCAGCTGCCAAAGCAGGCCCGAGCGGTAGTTCTCGCACATCAGCACGACCGGGCCGAGGTTGATTCCGAAGTGATACGGCGAGGTCCAGCCCGCGCCCGCTTCGGCGTCGTTGGAGAAGCTCAGGTTAAAGCTGCAACGAAAGCAGTAGTCGCCCGTGGTCTGCGGATAGACATCCTGCAAATGCTTCACTGTCGGCAACACGATCTCCGGCGCGAAAGGCAACGAAGTCAGCACCGCCCAGGGAGCGATCGTGCCGTCGTCCGGGCCGTATGGTGCCCCGCGAGCGACGTAGTCGAAGAACGTCCGCTCGACACCGCGCACTTCGCGCTTGATGTCGCCAGGCCCGTCGCTGGCAGTCAAGCCCCAGAAATTCGCGCCATAGCCAGCGAATGCCAGAGGGTTCTGAACGGCGTAAGCCTGCTGGATATAGGCCGCGCGACGACTGTTTTCGAAGTAGTCGATGCCCCTGGCGCGCATGTACGCGTCCTGAATCCCTCGCATGTCCAGCCAGACGTGCGAATACTGGTGGATGAACAGCGGGCCGGCATAGATACAGGCGTGGCCGTAAAGCTCTGTCCACTCGTAGGTGGAGGCCCAGGCCGTGTAGCTTTCGGGCGGTAGCGGATGCGTCGGCGAGCCGAGGCCCAAGACATACAGCAACAGAGCTTCGTCGTAGCCTTCCCAGCGGTAAGGAAGAAACCCACCTTCAGGCGTCCACCCATGCGTGACGGTTGCCCCGCCATTGCATGCCCATGACCAGTCAACTCTCCGATAGAGCATGTCGGCCAGAGTACGAATCTCCTGCTCGTCTTCATTCTCGCAATCGAAATAACGGGCTGCGGCAAGCATGCCCGCGAGCAAGAACGTCGTGTCTATGGTGGACAGTTCGCAGAGGCCGGCACGGCGGCCTGTGCTCATGTCGAGGAAATGGTAATAAAAGCCTTTGTAGCCGGTCGCGTTGGCCTCGGTGCCTTGCGGACTCTTCCACAAGAACCGCATCAGTATCAGCGTGCGTCGCGTCGCACCGTCGCGCGACAACCAACCGCGTTCGACAGCCACCGGGTAAGCCGATATCGCGAACCCTACGGCGGCGATGCTCGCCGGGGAAGCTTGCCGCGATGTGTCGGCGATCAGCCCTGTCGTTTCGTCAGTCTCATGCAGGAAATACGAGAACGCATGACATTGCAGTTCGTCCAGTCTCGACTCGCCGAAGGCGAGGAGGTTGGCGTCCTGTGATCGATGCATCAAGGGTGAGCCTGTTTTGCGACGACGCTCATCGAATGACCACGCGACTTCGCCATCCGGTCGAAGCGGCATCGCTCCGCCTGCGGGAGCGCGCGCGGTATGGATGGTCACTTGTCACGACACCGTGAAGCGGAGGCCACGGCCGCGGCCTACTTCCTCTCCAGCTCGGCGACGAGCGCCTTCATCTCGGCGATTTCCCGCCGTTGGCTCTCGATGATTCCGTCGGCGAGCTTTCGCACCCGCGGATCAGTGATTTGCGCCCGCTCGCTGGTCAAGATGGCGATCGAGTGGTGCGGGATCATTGCCCTCATCCACGCCACGTCGCCGATGGTCTGCTGACTGCGCACGAGCCATAGCGACAGCGCGAATACAGCAGCGCTGACGACGACGATGGCGATGTTGGCGCGCTTGTCCTGATACATCGCGAGCATGAAGCCCAGCATGATGACTGCCATCGTCGCGCCCATGACCAGCGCCATGAAGGCTCGCGTCTCGCTGAAATAGACGTGATCGAGCTGGTAAGTGTTCAGATACATCAGCCCGAACATCACGACCGTCGACGTTGCGATCATGGTCAGGAATCTCGAGTACTTCATCATTTCTTGGATCCTCCAGTGGCGTGAACGTGCTGCCTTCCATCGGCGTGTGCATGCACGGGCGCATGCGGGCCAGAAGCTGAGGCTTCGGATGGTGAAGCGGAGCCCGACGCTCCCGATGGCATGGAAGCCGGAGACCCGGCAACTTCTGCGTGCCCATGGCCTTCGCCTGCCTCGTCGTGCGAGTGAGCTTCGGCGTCGTGATCGTGGTCTTCGTCATGCGCGCCCCCATGGTCATGGTGATGTCCGCCGCTGCGCGCCACCATCTCCTTGAACTGGCCCTCGTCGAGCTTGGGCAACACCTGCAGGAAGGCGGCCATGTTCCAGACGTACTCGTCGTTCATGCTCTTGCCCCACGCCGGCATGCCCGATGCCTTGATGCCGTGCTTGATGGCCCAGAAGGCCTCCTCGGGTTCAACCTTCTCCTTGGAAAGATTGGGCGGCGCCGGGTACAGGCCCTTGCTCAGCTCGGTCTCGCTCATCCCGGGGGCCAGATGACAACCTACGCACATGGCGTTGTAGTTTCCGGCACCCTGGACGATCCGCTTCTCGTCGCCGAGGTCGGGCATCCCGACCGCCGTTGCGCGGGTTTCGATCGACCGATCCCGCATCGTCTCGAGCAGGGAGTGGACGAAGGCCGTGTGCGGATCGTCGGCGGCGAAGTTGTAGGCGCCAGACCACACGAACAGCGCGAATGCGGCGACGGCACCGGCCACCAACACAGCCGTCGTGGCCAGGACATGTCTGACGACAGGTTTCATGGTCGATCCTCAGAACCAGATGCGAAGGCCCGCGACAACGCGGGTCTCCTGAACCGCGTTGCCGGAACTGCGTGCATAGCGGGCGGTGTTGGCGAACTTGCGATTCCAGACCACGCCGATGTAGGGCGCGAACTTCCTGGAAATCTCGTAGCGCAGTCGCAGGCCGGCGTCGATGTCCGACAGGCCCGCTCCAATGTCGCGCTCGGGATCGTTCTTGCCGTAAAGGGCGAGCTTGACGTTGGGCTGCAGGACGAGCCTTTGCGTCAGCCGCAGGTCGTATTCCGCTTCGAAGCGCAGGGCGGTGCGGCCACTTTGGCCGACGTAGGCGGTGGCCTGGATGTCGAACCAGTACGGCGACAGACCCTGAAAGCCGAACGCCGCCCAGGTCCGGCCGGGGCCATCACCGAAGTCATGGCGAGCGCCCGCCTGCAAGCCCCAGTAAGTGGCGATGGCGTGATTCCAGAGGGCCTCGGTGCGCGTCGCGCCGAGCTTGCCATTCGCCCGCTCGCCGTCGAGCTTCAGCCAGAGCTTGTCGATGTCGCCGCCGACCCAGGCCTGGGCATCGATGGACTGCCCGTTGCTCCGGTTGCCGTGAAACTGCTCCACCCGATCGAGAAGTACCTGGACATGGTTGGCGTTGTCCGCCATGTCCATGCCCGGCATGTGACCGTTCTCCAGGCCGTCGGCATAGGCGTCCGGATCGCGGGCGTCGGCCGGAGGGGGTCCGCCCTGCATGGACTTCATCATCGAAGCCATGTCCGTTTCCTTGGTGGCACCCC
>JBDTCA010000036.1:0-2686 GCA_039923815.1 Caldimonas sp.
ACGGCGAAGGCGCTGTTCACGTCGCAACCCGGCGTATCCAAAGCCATCCTCGAGCTCGAGGGTGAGCTTGGAGTCGACATCTTCGCCCGCCACGGCAAGCGGCTTCGGCGCGTCACCGAGCCAGGACGCGAGGTCTTGAAAGCGATCGAAGTGATCATGCGCGAGGTCGGCAATCTCAAGCGCATCGGCGACGAATACTCCAAGCAGGATGCCGGCACGCTGTCGATCGCGACGACGCACAGCCAGGCTCGCTACTTCCTGCCGGCGCCCATTGCGCAGATGCGCAAGCGCTACCCGAAGGTCAACATCAGCCTGCACCAGGGCACGCCGGAGCAGGTCGCGAAGATGGTCCATGAAGAGGTCGCCGATTTCGGCCTGGCGACCGAATCGCTCGACACCTTCGCCGAGCTCGTCACCCTGCCCTGCTATGCCTGGCAACACGTGCTGGTGTTGCCGGCCGGGCACCCGCTTTCGCATGTCGACCGGATCTCTCTCGAAGACCTGGCGCCGCTGCCGCTCATCTCGTACACGCCTTCGTTTTCCGGCCGCAAGCGGATCGACCAGGCCTTCGCGACGCGCAAGCTGCAGACCAATTTCGTGCTCGAGGCGATCGACGCCGACGTCATCAAGACCTACGTGCGGCTCGGCCTCGGCGTCGGCATCGTGGCCTAGATCGCGATGCGCGAAGAAGGCCAGGGCGCCGACCTCGTCGCGCGTCCGCTCGGCCACCTTTTCGGCCAGAACGTCGCGCGCGTGGCCGTCAAGCGCGGCGCCTACCTCCGCAACTTCGTCTACGCCTTCGCCGAGATGACCTCCGACCGCCTGACACGCCCGCTCGTCGAGCGCGCCATGGCTGGCGACGCCGACGACTATCAACTTTGAGCAGGCCATGAACGACCGCCTCGTGACGCAGCCGCGCACTCCCGCAACGACGAGCCGCCTGCCCGACGTCGGCACCACCGTCTTCACGGTCATGTCGGCGCTGGCGCAGCAGCACGGCGCCGTCAACCTCGGTCAGGGCTTTCCCGACTTCGACTGCGATCCGGCCTTGATCGACGCCGTCGATACCGCCATGCGTGCAGGCCACAACCAATACCCGCCGATGCCCGGCTTGCCGCTGCTGCGCGAGCGCATCGCCGCCAAGATCGAGGCGCTTTACGGCCATCGCTACGACCCGGCCACCGAGGTCACGGTCACCGCAGGTGCCACCCAGGCCATCATCACCGCGGTGCTGGCCTTCGTCGGTCCCGGCGACGAGGCCATCGTCCTCGACCCGAGCTACGACAGCTACGCACCCAGCATCGTGCTTGCCGGGGGTCGCGCCGTGCACGTGCCACTACTCCCGCGTACCTTTTCTCCCGACTTCGACCGCATCGCCGCCGCAATCACGTCGAAGACGCGGCTGCTGATCGTCAACTCACCTCACAACCCGAGCGGCACGGTCTGGTCGGCAGCCGACATGGCACGGCTCGCCGAGCTGCTGCGGCCGACCGACATCGTGCTGATCAGCGACGAGGTCTACGAGCATATGGTCTACGACGGCACGCATCCCAGCGCCTCGCTGTACCCCGAGCTGGCGGCGCGCACGGTGGTGGTCTCGAGCTTCGGCAAGACCTATCACGTCACTGGATGGAAGGTGGGCTACGCCGTGGCGCCGGCCGCGCTCAGCGCCGAGTTTCGCAAGGTCCACCAGTTCAACGTCTTCACCGTCAACACCCCGATGCAGCACGGCCTGGCGAGCTATCTCGCCGACGCGTCGCATCACCTCGAGCTGCCCGCGTTCTACCGCGCCAAGCGCGACCTGTTCCGGGCCGCCCTCGCCGGCACGCGACTGAAGCTGATGCCCTGCCAGGGCACCTACTTCCAGTGTGTCGACTATTCGGCCGTCAGCGATCTGCCCGAAGCGGAGTTCTGCCGCTGGCTCACCACCGAAGTCGGTGTCGCCGCGATCCCGTTGTCGGCGTTCTATGCCGACGGCTTCGATCAGCGCATCGCCCGCTTCTGCTTCGCCAAGAAGGACGAGACGCTGCGGCAAGCCACGGCCCGGTTGGCCGGCCTCTAGCCGCGCTCAGCTCCCGCCGAGGCGGCCCGGCGCGCGGCGGATGACGAACTCGTTGGCACCGGCTTCGTCCCAACTGGAGACGTCAAGGTCGACGCTGTGGATGTCGTGGGCTGCCACGAAGCTCGCCGATCCAGTGGTGGCGCTATCGAGTGGCAGGAAAAGATCGATCGAGCCGAAGTCGGTCTCGACGTGGCCGGCCAGTTCGCGGGCGATCGAATACAGGAAGAGCAGCTCGCGGTATGCCGGAAAGTCGAACTCCTCGTCGGCCTCGCTGCGCCGAAAGATCAGGCTGTCCAGCGTCTGCATGGCGTGCATCGGCGTCGTCCACAGCGCCTGCAGGCGGGCGATGGTCTGCGGATAGTCGTCGAGGCCGCGGCCGTACTGGAGGTTTGCGCTCCACTCCGGCGCGAAGGCGTTGAATCGCTCCTTGAACGACGCGCGTACGCTCTCGTACGAGGCCTGGTCGCGGCGCCGTTGATGAATCTCGAGCAGCTTCAGGTAAGGCAGCGGGCTGGCGCTGCCGGCATCGCGGATGTGGGTATCGAGCAGGTCGATGGCGGCTTCGTCCTGGCCGAGCACGACGAAGAACTCGGCCTGCTGCTCCAGGTCGATGAGCTCCTCCAT
>JBDTCA010000037.1:0-4174 GCA_039923815.1 Caldimonas sp.
CCTACATGGCCGCCACGGAAGCCGGCATCGATGTCACCGTGGCCTCACCGCATGGCGGTGCAGTTCCGCTGGACCCGAAGACCGAGCCGAACGAGAAACAGCAGAAGGAATGGTCGCCCGCGCTGCTTGCACTGCGAGACAGCGTGACGCTGGCGTCGGTGAAAGACCAGACCTTCGACGCCGTCTTCATCCCGGGCGGTCACGGGCCGATGGTCGATCTCGCGCACGACGCCACGCTGCATGCGCTGGTGGCTCGCCACGACGCAGCGGGCAAGCTCATCGCCGCGGTCTGCCACGGTCCCGCAGCCCTCGTGCACGCCAAGCGCGCCAGTGGCGAGCCGTTCCTGCAGGGGCGCCGCGCGACCGGCTTCACCGACACCGAAGAGCGCCTGGCCGGCCTCAAGGACGTGGTGCCGTTCTTGCTGGAAGACGCGATGAAAGCCGGGGGTGCCGATTTCCATTCGGCACTGTTGCCGTGGCTCAGTCACATCGAGCACGACGGCAATTTGCTGACCGGCCAGAATCCGAACTCGAGCGACGCACTCGCCAAGGCGATGGTCAAGGTGCTGGCCAAGCACTGAACACGCGGCTGCATGGCTGCCACGTACCGGCGCCTGCGGCGTCGGCGCTACACCAGCCGCACCATTTGGCGCAGGAATGAACCGCCCCGTCACCACTGCCCTGCATCCCGGTTCCCTGGCAGCCACAGGCGCCAGCGTCGCCGTGCCCCCGATCAGACCACTGGCGCTCGGTACGCTCGGTGCGCTCAGCGCATCGCACCTGATCAACGACATGATGCAGTCGCTGATCCTGGCGCTGTATCCAGTGCTCAAGGGCACCTTCTCGCTGTCGTTCGCGCAGATCGGCTTCATCACGCTGACGTATCAGCTCACGGCCTCGCTGTTCCAGCCCCTGATCGGCTTCTACACCGACCGCCGGCCGACGCCCTATTCGCTTCCGGTCGGCATGACGTCGACCTTGTGCGGCCTTCTCTTGCTCGCGTACGCGCCGAACTACGCCACGCTGCTGCTGGCCGCAGCCTTTGTCGGCCTCGGCTCGGCGGTGTTCCATCCGGAGTCGTCGCGGGTCGCTCGGCTGGCGTCGGGCGGGCGCCACGGCTTTGCCCAGTCCATGTTTCAGGTCGGCGGCAACACCGGCAGCGCCGTCGGCCCGCTGATCGCGGCGCTCGTGATTGCGCCGTACGGTCAGCATGCGGTCGCGTGGTTCGCGCTGGTGGCGTTGCTGGGCATCTTCCTGCTCTCGCGCGTGAGTCGCTGGTACGCCCTCAATGCCTCCCCCAGAGGCGGTTCGAAGGAAGCGCCGCAGGCATCGCCGTACGACCGTCGCACGGTGCTCGGCGCGATCGGCGTGCTGCTCATCCTGATCTTCTCGAAGTACTTCTACATCGCCGGGCTCAGTACCTTCTACACGTTCTACCTCATCGAGAAGTTCGGCATGTCGGTGCAGAACGCGCAGCTGCATCTGTTCATGTTCCTGTTTGCAGCCGCCCTCGGCACACTGCTCGGCGGGCCGGTGGGTGACCGGATCGGACGCAAGCCGGTCATCTGGTTCTCGATCCTCGGCATCGCGCCGTTCGCGCTCCTGTTGCCGCATGCGAACCTGTTCTGGACGACAGCGCTCACGATCGTGATCGGACTGATCCTCTCGTCGGCCTTCTCGGCGATCCTGGTCTACGCGCAGGAGCTGATGCCGGGCAAGGTCGGCATGGTCTCGGGACTCTTCTTCGGCTTCGCGTTCGGCATGGGCGGACTGGGCGCGGCAGTGCTGGGTGTCCTGGCCGACCGCACGAGCATCGCCTTCGTCTACGAGTCCATCGCCTATCTGCCTCTCCTGGGGCTGGTGGCGGTGTTCCTGCCGAAGAGGCGCGCGGCATCACTGCCCGGCACGCCTCCACCGATGCCGGCCTGAGCCGACGGCAGGCAACAGCTGCCAGTCGACGCGGTCACGGACTCGACGCCTCGCGGACTGCGGCCGAGGTTCTCTCCATGCGTTGGTAGATGTCGGCCTGCAGCCAGCCGAACGAGGCACCGAGCACGCTGACGCTGATCACGTTCAGCACGAACAGGCTGTTCGCGGCCTCGGCGTCGTACAGATGCAGCGGTACGAGCGGGTAAAGCTGCAGGATATAAAAGACGGCCAGCGGCAGCGCCGCCAACGCCAGCATCAGCCAGCGTTCACCGCGCCGGAAGGAAAACGCAGCGAGCGCCGTGCACGGTGCGAGGAACAAGGCCGTGCCCGAATTCGCGCCCAGGATCCAGATCGTGAAGACCGTGTTGGCGATCCCCATCAGCAAGGTGGCGACGCGCCCCAGCAATCCGCTGCGGCGCGAGATGAGCGGGATGACCAGGAACAACGGCGTCATCCCGAGGGTCAGGAGGGCGGTCGGAAACGCCTGATCGCCCGCCGACCACCACACATAGAGCGGCCAGAACGGCAGGTGCGTGCCGATCAGCAGCGCCACCCAGTTGCTGGCCTCGACCAGCGGATCGCGATGGTGGGCGAACGCGCGCATCCAGGCGAACGCGGCATGCCACGAGCGGCGGAGCCAGGATCCGTGCGGCGGCGTCGTGGGGGGTGGTGGTCTATGCATTCATCGGTGCGGGCGGTTGTCGGGCGAGGGCCTCGGCAGCAATCGCGGTTCCCGGGTGGGTTGGTGTCGCCTCTCGAAAGGCTCGCAAAGTCGGAGGACATCCACCTGTTACTGTGCTGTCCGGTCCTGACTTGCCCGGGTCAAGCTTGCCAATCCTCTCGCACCACATGAACGATGACACGACCCAAACCGGAAAGCCGAACCCCGGCGCGGCCCCTTTCGACACCCCAGAGAACGACGACGTTCCGACGACGCCACCGTTGACGAATGCGGAGGTCGTCCAGCTCCAGGTCCGGGTCATCGCACTCGAGAACCTCGTCATCGCTCTGCTGGCCGAGTCGTCCGAGGTCCAGAGAGAACTGGCCCGTGAGATGGCGGCGTACATATTGCCGAGGCCCGGCTTCACCCGGCATCCGCTCACCATTCACGCGTCAGGGCACATGTTGCACCTCGTGGAGCGCGCGGGCCTGTTCGCCGCGTCGTCAGATTAGCTGGGCTGTGCGGGCGGCGGGATCGCCGAAGCCGCCTGTGGTCTGGGCAAGAGTGCGAGCGCGCCGAAGGCCACGATTCCCAGCGCCGCGGACAGAAGCAGCGCGTGGCTGCCCCAGCGGCTCAGGCAGACACCGAACAGCCACGGTGCCATCGCCTGCACGACACGGGCCGGAATCATGAGCATGCCCTGCCGTTGACCGTAGCCCTTGCTGCCGAACATGAGCAAGGGCAGGGTGCCGATGGCGATCGTGAGGATGCCGTTGCCGAGGCCGTGCAGGATCGCGAACGCCGCCGCGGCCGGCATGCCGAAGATCATCAGTGCGGCGACGCCGAGCGGGTGCATGAGCGTGGCAATTCGCGCTGCAAACAGCGGCTGCATCTTGCGCAGCAAGCCGAATTCGAGCAACCGCCCGGCCACCTGTGCGGGACCGACGAGCGCGCCGATGCCGACGGCGGCGGTCAGCGTCGCACCCCCGGCGACGAGGAGGCGCGGCAGATGCGCCGCCATCGCCGTGCTGACGAACCAGGTGATCGCGAACACGAATGCCAGCAGGATGTACGCGAGGCGCGCATGGGCGACCGGTGCATGCGCGTCGGGTGCCATGCCGACGCCGACGCCGACGCTCCGCGCCGTGGGACTCGGCAACGAGGCGTTGAGCGGCAGTGCGAAGATCAGATGCACGCCGGCCCAGGCGAAGCAGGCGCCTTGCCAGCCAAGGTGCGCTTCGAGCCACGCCGTCAGCGGCCAACCGATCGTGCTGGCGAAGCCTGCGAACAGGGTGACGCCGGTGATGGCGCCTCGTGAGCCCTTGCCATAAAGGCGGACGAGTGTCGCGAATGCAGCCTCGTACAGCCCGCTGCCCATCGCGACGCCCATGACCATCCACGCGCCGAAGAGGCCCCAGGCGTCGTGGGCCAGACCCAGGGCAGCAAGGCCGCAGGCAAAGACGACGTTCGCGGCCATGAGCACATGGCGGCCGTCGCGGCGGTCGATGAGCCGGCCCGCGATCGGACCGACCACCGCGGCCGCGAGCAGCGCCACCGAGAAGGCACCGAACACGGTCGAGGATG
>JBDTCA010000038.1:0-6683 GCA_039923815.1 Caldimonas sp.
GCACGAGGTCCGCGCACCGCAGGCTGGCGAGGTGGCTCAGGTGCGCGTGGCAGCGGGCGATGTGGTCGACGACGGCGAAGTGCTGGTCGTGCTCGTCGCACTGGCTGCAGCGGCTGCTGGCGAAGCAGCTGTCGCTGCCACTGCGGCGCCACTCGCCGACTCCGTCCGACCCGCCCTCCAGGAACTGCGTCAACGCGAGGCGCTGCTGGCCGATGCGGCCCGCCCCGAGGCCGTTGCGAAGAGGCATGCACTCGGCCTGCGCACGGCGCGCGAGAACATCGCCGACCTCTGCGACGACGGCAGCTTCGTCGAGTACGGCGCCTTCGCGTTCGCGGCCCAGCGCAGCCGACGCAGCCTCGACGACCTGACGCGCAACACGCCGGCCGACGGCATGGTCACCGGCATCGGCAGCATCGACACGGCCACCTCCGGCGCCGAAGGTTCGCGCGCTGTCGTCATGGCCTACGACGCCACCGTGCTTGCCGGCACGCAGGGCATGCGCAACCACCAGAAGACCGACCGCCTGCTCGGCGTCGCCGCAGCCCAGCAGCTGCCGGTGGTGCTGTTTGCAGAGGGCGGTGGCGGCCGGCCGGGCGATGTCGACATGCCCATCGTCGCCGGCCTGCACGTGGCGACTTTCGCCAGCTTCGCTCGCCTCAGCGGCAAGGTTCCGCTGATCGGTATCGCCGCCGGCCGTTGCTTCGCCGGCAATGCCGCGCTGCTCGGCTGCTGCGATGTCGTCATCGCCACCCGCGGCAGCTCGATCGGCATGGGGGGGCCGGCAATGATCGAAGGCGGTGGCCTGGGCAGCTTCAGGCCGGAACAGATCGGCCCGAGCGACGTGCAGGTGCGCTCGGGCGTGATCGACGTGCTGGTCGGCAGCGAAGCCGAAGCGGTGACGGTGGCGCGTCGCTACCTCGGCATGTTCCGTGGCCGTGTCGCGGCCTGGGACAGCGGCAGCGCCGAAGCGCTGCGCGAGCTGTTGCCGGTGAACCGGTCGCGCGTCTACGACATCCGCGCCGTCATCGGCGCGCTCGTCGACACCGGCTCCGTGCTCGAGCTGCGTGCCGGATTCGGCAGCGGCATCGTCACGGCGCTGGTGCGAATCGAAGGTCGGCCGGTCGGACTGCTCGCGAACGACCCGGCGCACCTGGGCGGCGCCATCGACGCGGATGCTGCCGACAAGGCTGCCCGCTTCATGCAGCTCTGCGACGCGCACGGCCTGGCGATGGTGTCGCTGATCGACACGCCCGGCTTCATGGTCGGGCCCGAGGTCGAGGCCCGAGGCCAGGTCCGGCATGTCAGCCGCATGTTCGTTGTCGGCGCCCAGCTGCAGGTGCCGGTGATCGCCGTGGTGCTGCGCAAGGCCTACGGCCTGGGCGCGATGGCGATGGCCGCCGGCGGACTGCACGCGCCCATGGCGACAGCCGCCTGGCCGAGCGGCGAGTTCGGCGCGATGGGGCTGGAAGGCGCCGTCGAGCTCGGCTATCGCAAGGAGCTGGAAGCGGCCGCCGACGGCGCCGAACGCGACGCCCTGCGGGCGCGCCTCGTGGCCGATCAGTACATCAAGGGGAGAGCGATCGAGATGGCAGCGACGCTGGAGATCGATGCGGTCATCGACCCGGCGGACACCCGGCGCTGGCTCGCCGACCTGCTTGCTTCGACGCGTGAGCCGCGCGGCAGCGGCCGCTTCATCGATCCCTGGTGAGGGCGCCGGGTTCCGGCCAGTGGCAGGCCTGCAACGAAGGGTGGGCAGCTTCGTAGCCGACGTCGACGTCGTACTCCGTCGCGCCGCCCAGGCGTGGAGGCGACGAACTGGCGGCAACGCCGGCAAGGTACCAGCGCTTCACGTCTTCGACCCATTCGCCATCGGTTGCCATCGTGTTCTCCGGCCGCGCCTGCCGGCGAGGGTGATGCGGACTGTCCGCGTTCGGGCTCGCCATGACTATCGGCCGGTTCGGCCGGCAACAGTAGGAACGAACCTACGACGTGAACATGTCTTGGCTGCAATTGAACGACATGCCGTGAGGAATTGACGACTGCGAGACCACCGCGGGGAGACTCCATGTGCGGCTGGGATGGTTTGACGCCAGGCGGCAGCCCGACCTATCCTGCCGCCATGATCAACAAGACCGGTGACATACGCGTCGGCATCGGCGGCTGGACCTACGAGCCGTGGCGCGGCAACTTCTATCCGCCTGGCTTGAAGCACGCCGCGGAGCTCGAATACGCCAGCTCGAAACTGACGGCCATCGAGATCAACGCGACGTACTACCGCTTGCAGTCGCCGACGAGTTTCGCGAAATGGCGCGACACGACGCCGCCCGATTTCGTGTTTGCGGTCAAGGCCAGTCGCTATTGCACCAACCGTCGCGTACTCGCCGACGCAGGCGAGGCGATCGAACGCTTTTTCGCCAGTGGCATGGCCGAGCTCGGCGCGAAGCTGGGACCGGTCGTCTGGCAGTTCGCGCCCACGAAACAGTTCGACGCGGACGACTTCGAAGCCTTCCTGGCGTTGCTGCCGGTCACGCTCGGGCCGTTGCGATTGCGGCACGCGATGGAGGTTCGCCACGCCAGCTTCATGTGCCCCGAATACGTGGCGCTGGCGCGCAAGCACGGCGTTGCCACCGTCTTCGCCGACTCGGCCGACTATCCGTCCTTCGCGGACCTCAGCGCCGACTTCGTGTACGGGCGATTGATGAAGACGACGACCGACATCGAGACCGGCTACGCGACTGAGGCGGTCGAAGGCTTTGCACGGTCGGCACGGCTCTGGGCCTCGGGCGACCGGCCCCCGGAACTGCCGCAAGTCGAGGCGACGGCGATCGTGCCCGCCATGCCTCGCGACGTCTTCCTGTTTTTCATCAGCGGCGCCAAGGAGCGCGCGCCGGCGGCGGCCATGGCAACGATCGCCGCCCTGGAGGCCTCCAGATTCTGAGCAAAAAAACAGAGGGCCTCGCTCTGCGTTGGCAGAGCGAGGCCCTCGATTGCAACCAGACTGGCGTTACGAGCCGCGGCTGCGGCCGAAAAGGAACGTCGCGATCGCAAGGATGATGAAGACAACGAACAGGATCTTGGCGATACCGGCCGCGCCGGCAGCGATGCCGCCGAAACCGAACAACGCCGCGATCAGTGCGATCACGAAAAACACGACTGCATAGTGAAGCATGGTGAACTCCTGGTTGGCGCCGCGGCGCAGACTCGACCTCGATAAGACACTTTGGATGTTGAACTCGCCTCGCCGGCGCACCGATAGGCTGACGGGCTGATGCGATGTGGGGTCGACGATGCAGGTGCTGTCGGAGCGTTCCCACGAAGGCCGACCTCCCGACCTGCGTGACACACTCGCTTTTCACAGCTGCGCTTCGCACCATGTCGGAATCCAACGCCCCCCTTTCACCCGCAGCCGACGCTTCGGCGTTTCCTGTGCCGGCGTCCGCCGAGGAGCTCGCTTCCGCCCGGCCACTGCGGCCCGCCGCGACACTGATCGTCGTGCGCGACGCCACTGGTTTGACGGGCAATATCGAGGTCCTGTTGTCGCGACGCGCCGAGCGCGGCGACCATTTCAGCGGTGCCTGGGTCTTCCCGGGCGGCGTGGTCGAGGATCGAGACGGCGACGCACAGGAATGCTGCGACGGCATCGACGACGCTTCGGCCAGCCGCAGGCTGGGCGTCGAGCATGGCGGCCTTGCGTACTACGTCGCCGCGGTGCGTGAGTGCTTCGAGGAGTCGGGCCTGCTGTTCGCCTGCACCGCGAATGGCGACTGGATCGACCTGGACGGCGCCGACGCGGCGCGTCTCGCGCCCTGGCGTGGTGCGCTGCATCGGGGCGAACGCAGCATGGTCGAGCTTTGCGAGGCCGAGGACATCCGGCTTGCCACCCATCGGCTGGTCTATTTCAGCCACTGGCTGACGCCGCTCGCCCGGCCGAAGCGGTTCGACACACGCTTTTTTCTCGCCGCGCTCCCGGCCGGCCAGACCGCCGTGCACGACGGCGCCGAGCTCGTCGAGCAGCAATGGCTGGCGCCGGCAGAGGCCCTGGCCCGAAGCGCGACGCTAAAGCTGCTGACGCCGACCCAGAAGACGCTCGAGACCCTGGCCGGCTTCACCGACGTGGCCTCGCTCATGGCCTGGGCCGCAGCGCCACGCACGGTGCCGCTCGTGATGCCGCGCGTCGCCAACGGTTCGGCCGGCTACAGGCCGGTATTGCCCGACGAAGGGTCGTGGGCCGAGCTCGGCCGCATCGACCCGGCGGGCCATGGCCACGGCTCGTACGACATCGTTCCTGGCCGCTCCGTTCGCCTTTCCGCCCGGGTCGTCCGCGTCACCGCCGGCAACGGCAATGTCATGACGGGGCCGGGCACGAACACGTACCTCGTCGGCAGTGTTGAAGGAACCGACTGGGCCGTCATCGACCCGGGCCCGGCGGTCCCTTCCCATGTCGACGCCATCGTGGCTGCCGCACCCGGCCCCATCACGCGCATCTTCGTGACCCACACGCACAACGACCACTCGCCCGGCGTGGTGGATCTGAAGGCACGCACCGGTGCCACGGTCTACGGCCTGGCACCGTTCCACGGCGAGTGGCAGGACGCCAGCTTCGTGGCCGACGTGACCCTGCGTGGTGGAGAACGCGTCGCCCTTGGCGGCGGCACGCACCTCGCTGCGATCCACACCCCGGGTCACGCCGCCAACCACCTGTGCTACCTGCTCGAGGAAGAGAAGACGCTTTTCACCGGCGACCATGTCATGCAGGCTTCGACGGTCGTGATCAACCCGCCCGATGGCGACATGGCCGCCTACGTCGATTCGCTGCGTGCGCTCGCCCAGCTCGATCTCGATTGGCTCGCGCCTGGCCACGGCTTCCTGATCGCCGAGCCGCGAGCGGCGATGGAGAAGGTCATCGCCCACCGCCTCAAGCGCGAAGCGAAGGTTGTCGCGGCGCTACAGGCGCACGGCCCGGCGACGACGCCGGCCCTGCTGCCGCACGTGTACGACGATGTACCGCCGCACCTGCATCCGATGGCGGTGCGCTCGCTGACCGCACACCTGCTCAAGCTGCGCAGCGACGGCCGCGCTCGCGAACGCGACGGCACCTGGGAGATCGAACGCCGGTAGCGGCAGCGTGGTGCGGTGGCAGGTTGCCGCCGGCCGTCGCCTGTCCGCGCACACCGCGCTCAGGAAACGAAGCCGATGCCGAGTGACACGAGTTCTTCGGTGGCGGCGGCGTTGAAGCCCCAGTCGCGCAGCGCGGCGGCGCCGCCCTGGCCGCGCTCGGGCGGCCCGTGGCGGGCAGTGCCGGGCGTGCGCTCGAAGCGCGGCGCCGGTGCCGGCTGGGCGATGCCGGCGAGTTCGATGTGGGCATCGCGGGCGACGGCGTGCGGATGCAGGCGCGCCTCGGAGAACGTCAGCACCGGCGCGACGCAGGCGTCGGAACCTTCGAAGACCGAAACCCATTCGTCGCGCGTGCGGCCGAGAAACACCGAGGTGAAGCGGGCGCGCAGCAGGGGCCAGCCGGTGCGGTCGTGCTGCGCCGGCAAGTCGGCAGGGTCGAGCCCGAGTCGCTCGAGCAGCACGGCGTAGAACCGCGCCTCGATGGCGCCGACGGCCATGAAGCCGCCGTCTCGGGTGGCGTAGCTGTCATACCAGGGCGCGCCGGAGTCGAGCACGTTGTCCGCGCGGCGCTCGCTCCACAGGCCCGCGGCGGTCAAGCCGGCGAACATGGTGGTGAGCAGCGAGGCGCCGTCGACCATCGCGGCATCGACGACCTGGCCGCGGCCGCTCGCTCGCGCCTCGATCACACCGCAGGCGATCCCGAAGGCGAGCAGCAGTCCACCGCCACCGAAGTCGCCGACCAGGTTGAGCGGCGGTGGTGGAGCGCTGTCGGCTCGGCCCATGGCGTGCAGTGCGCCGGAGAGCGCGATGTAGTCGATGTCGTGGCCGGCGCGCGCCGCCATCGGCCCGGTCTGGCCCCAACCGGTCATGCGGCCGTAGACGAGGTGGGAGTTGCGCGCGTGGAGTACCGCCGGGCCGAGGCCGAGACGTTCCATCACACCCGGCCGATAGCCTTCGATGACGGCGTCGGCACGGTCGGCCAGGCGGAGCGCAGCCTCGACGCCGCGGGTGCTCTTCAGGTCGAGCGTCACCGAGCGGCGTCCGCGCAGCATGACGTCGTGGCGGCGCTCGATGCCGAGACCGAGGTCGGCGCTCGCAGGTCGATCGACCAGCAGCACGTCGGCGCCCATGTCGGCCAGCATCATCCCTGCAAACGGCCCGGGGCCGATGGCTTCGAACTCGAGAACGCGCAAGCCGGCGAGCGGGCCCACGCGCTACATGTTCCGTCGGTACTGGCCGCCGACTTCGAACAGCGCGTCCGTGATCTGGCCGAGCGAGCAGACCCGCACGGCGTCGATCAGCACATCGAACACGTTGCCGTTCTCCATGGCCGCGCGCTTCAGGCGCTCCAGCATGGCCGGCGCCTCGGTGGCGTGGCGCGTCTGGAAGTCGGAAAGGCGCCTCAGCTGGCCCTGTTTTTCCTGCTCGGTCGAACGCTGCAGCTCGACGTGCGCAGGCGCCTCGCTGCCACGCGGGCTGCGGAAGGTGTTGACGCCGACGATCGGGTACTCGCCCGTGTGCTTGAGCATCTCGTAGTGCATCGACTCTTCCTGGATGCGGCCACGCTG
>JBDTCA010000039.1:0-4181 GCA_039923815.1 Caldimonas sp.
CGGTGATCGCCAATCTCGTCGGCCCCGGCGCGGCGATCCTGGTTCCGGGCACCGGCCACTTCAGTGACGGCTGGGCCGAACAGGTCGAGGCCTTCGGCGGCCGCGCCGTGCGCACGCCTTACATCGAGGGCCAGCCGATCGATCCGGCCGCCGTCGAGGCCGTGCTGCGCGAAGACACCGCGCACGCGATCGGCGCCGTCTTCGCGGTCCACACCGACACCGCCAGCGGCACCACCAGCGACCTGGCGGCGCTGCGCCGCGCCATCGACGCGGCGCGCCACCCGGCGCTGTTCGTCGTCGACGTCGTGGCCTCGCTGGGCGCGGCTCCGTTCGCGATGGACGAGCTCGGCGTCGACGTCGTCATGGGCGCCTCGCAGAAGGGCCTGATGCTGCAACCCGGCATGGCCTTCGTGGCCGCCAACGCCGCCGCCATGGCGATGGCTGCGCGCAACCTGACGCCGCGCTACTACTGGGACTGGGCCCGCCGCAGCAGCGACCAGTCGTATCGCAAGTTCTGCGGCACGCCGCCGCTGGCCCATCTCGCCGGCCTCGAGGCCGCGCTCGGGCTCATCGCCGACGAAGGCCTGGCCCAGGTCCATGCCCGCCATGCCCGCCTCGCTGCTGCCGTGCACGCAGCCGTGCAGTGCTGGGGCGAGGGCGGCGCCATCGGTCTGTTCACCAAGGTCGCGGCGGCGCGCTCGGTCTCGGTGACGGCGGTCGAGGTCGGCCCGGGCATCGACCCTGAGGCGCTGCGCACGATCGCCCGCGAGCGTTTCCAGGTGGCCGTGGCCGGTGGCCTCGGGCCGTTGCACGGCCGCGTCTTTCGCATCGGCCATCTCGGCGACATGAACGAGGCCATGATCCTCGGCTGCCTGGCCGGCGTCGAGGCGGCGATGCTGGTGCAGGGCATCGCGTTCGGCCGCCACGGCGTCGAGGCCGCGACCCGGTCGCTGGTCGAATCGAGCTGATCGGCCCCGGCGGCGGCGCAGACTCTCGACGGCCCGGCGAAGGCCATCGCCGGTTGGCGACGCGTCGACCATCAAGGCCGGCTCGCCGGACCCGACCGCTCGAATCTCCCGATGCCGGTGCGCTCGGCCGTCGACACAATCGATCCTCTTTTTCCCGCAGGACGACCGATCATGGACAGACGCAAAGCCCTCCACACCCTCTTCGGTTCCGCGGTCGTCGCTGCCGGCTCGGTTGGCAAGGCCCACGCGGCTGACAGCCGGCCCTTCAAGATCGGTTTCATCCTGCCCATGACCGGGCAGTCGGCTTCCACCGGCAAGCAGATCGACGCGGCGGTCAAGCTCTTCATGGCGCAGAACGGAAGCACCGTTGCCGGTCGCAAGGTCGAGCTCATCCTGAAGGACGACGCCGGCGTCGCCGACAGCACGCGCCGCATCGCCCAGGAGCTCGTGGTCAGCGACAAGGTCGACGTGCTGGCCGGCTTCGGCCTGACGCCGCTCGCGCTGGCGACGGCGCCGATCGCGACCCAGAGCAAGACGCCGATGGTCGTGACGGCGGCAGCCACGTCGATCATCACCGAGCAGTCGCCCTACATCGTGCGCACCAGCTTCACGCTGCCGCAAGTCACGGTGCCGATTGCCGACTGGGCTGCCAAGCACGGCATCAAGAAGGTCGTCACCTTCGTGGCCGACTACGGTCCCGGCCTCGACGCGGAGAAGTTCTTCAAGAGCCAGTTCAAGCTCAACGGCGGGGAGATCATCGGCGAGATCCGCACCCCGCTGAAGAGCCCCGACTTCGCGCCCTATCTGCAGAAGGTGGCCGACCTCAAGCCCGATGCCGTGTTCTGCTTCCTGCCCTCCGGCCAGGGTGCCGCCTTCATGAAGCAGTTCGGCGAGCGTGGGCTCGACAAGTCGGGCATCAGGTTGATCGCCACTGGCGACGTCACCGACGACGACCAGCTCGCCGACATGGGCGACGTGGCGCTCGGGGTCGTCACCTCGCACCACTACTCGGCGGCCCATCCGTCGGCGGCCAACAAGAAGTTCGTCGCCGCCTTCGAGGCCGCCAACAAGTTCCGCCCCAACTTCATGGCGGTCGCCGGCTACGACGGCATGCGACTGATCTACAACGCGCTCGCTGCCACCAAGGGCGCCGGCGGCGGCGACGCCTTGCTGGCGGCGATGAAGGGACAGGTCTTCGAGAGCCCGCGCGGACAGATCCTGATCGACGCGCAGACACGCGACATCGTGCAGGACGTCTACATCCGCAAGGTCGAGCGCGTCGCGGCAATGGGCAACCAGCTCTACAACGTCGAGTTCGACGTCCAGCGTGCTGTGAAGGACCCGGCCAAGCTGAAGTGACTTGCCGCCACGGCCGGCCGCTGCCCATGTGACGCTTGCCACGGTGTCGGCGGCCGCGCCCGTCGCGAACCTCAAGAAGGAGCGCGCCGCGCCGACATCCGGAAGTCGAATCTCGATGAACGGGCGAAGCGAAACGCATGGCTGCCAGACCGCCGACCAGCAAGCGCGCCACGCCGCGCTGGATGTCTTTCGCGCTCGATCGCCTGGGCTCGAAGAAGCCGCCGGCCGAGGCGCCGCCGCCGAGCGGCATCGTCGAGCGCCAGCGCGTGCCGGCGAGCGACCGGCCGCCGTCGCTGGCGCAGTTGTGTGCCGAGTTGCAGGCGCGCCTGCTCGCCCATGAGGAAGATGCCGTGGCCCTCGTGATGGGCAATCTCGTGCTGGTCCACGACGCCCTCGGCCACAAGGGCTGGGCCGGCGTCGAAAGCCTGCCGCGCCGGGTGCTCGCCATGGCGCTGCTCGAGGCCGAGATGATGGCCGGCCACGAGCCCTCGCCGCTGCTGAACGTCGTCATCGAGCGGCTGCGGGCATCCAGGTTCGCGGCCGAGGTGCGCGCGGAGCGCGCCGCGGATCGACGCGACTGGGCGGTGACCGACATCCCCGAGGTCTCCGAAGGTACGCACGAGGAATACGACCGCATGGAGCGCAGCTGGATCGGCACCGTGCCGGCCGACCTGATGCTGCCGGCGAGCGGCTTCGCGCGACCGTAAACGGATTGGCCGAGCGATCGCCGGCGGTTGGCCGTCTGGCTACGAGCTTCGCCGCCGCGGCCGCACGACGAGCGCGATCCCCCCGAGGATGGCCACCGCCGCGATCACGAAGCGAGGCGTCGGTGCCTCGCCGAGGAGCACCAGGCCGCCGACCGCGGCGATGACGGGCACCGTGAGCTGCACCGTCGCTGCCGTCGTGACGCGCAGCGCCGGCAGCGCCGTGTACCAGATGGCGTAGCCGACGCCGGACGCCAGCCCGCCGGAAGCCATCGCCAGCGCCGCCCCGGTGAGGTCGAGGCGGGCCCACGGCAGCGTCGCGACGCTGAGCGCCGCCGCGAATGGGAGTGCCCGCAGGAAGTTGCCGGCGGTGACGCGCAAGGGGTCACCGGCACCCTTGCCGCGCAGCGAGTACACGCCCCAGCCGACGCCTGCCGCCACCATCAGCAGGGCGCCGCGCAGCGGTGGCGCCGACAGACCGGGAAGCAGCAAGCCGACGAGGCCGGCAAGAGCGCACGCCAGGCCGAGCGCCTGCAGGCGGCTCAGCCTCTCGCCGCGCACGAGGCCGGCACCGATCATGGTCGCCTGCACGGCTCCGAACAGGAGCAGCGCGCCGGTGGCGGCGGTCAGGCTCACGTAGGCAAACGAGAACGTCGCGGCATAGCCGAAGAGCGCGAATGCCGACGACCAGTTGCCGGCCGTGCGGCGCGGGCCGTCGCGCAGTCGCACGATGAGCCACAGCATTGCTGCGCCGGAGCCGATGCGCAGCGCCGTGAAGGACGCCGCGTCGATGGTGCTGCCGTGCAGGGCGGCGCGGCAGAGCAGCGAATTGGCGGCGAAGGCGAGCATCGCCAGCAGCGTCAGCAGGAAGACCCGGGGCAGCGACATCCGCGCATTCTGATGGCCGCCCGCGCTCGTCAGCCACCTCGAGGCCCCGGCCACCGGCGCGGTCCGCTCGCGCGTCGAAAGTCTCACCGCGTCGCGATGTCCCGGCCGGCGCCGGCGCGTGGCGCCAAGCCGTCAGGCGGCCTTTTCAGCGCCCAGGGCCTCCACCGGCACCGGCCGGCCGAGTGCTTCGCCGAGCAAGGCGGCGATGTCGGCGTCGCTCTTGCCGATGCGACGCAGCTGCTCGATCTCGTCGCTCAGCATG
>JBDTCA010000040.1:0-3352 GCA_039923815.1 Caldimonas sp.
GATCGACGCGCTGCTTGTAGTCGGCGAATCCGGCGAGCTCGGCGTCCGTCACGAACTCCAGCTTCGTGATGCCGATGCCGTGCTCGCCCGAGATCACACCGTCGAGCCGGCGGGCCAGGGCCATGATCCGCACGACGGCGTCGTGGGCGGCCTGCAGCATCTCGTAGTTGTCGCTGTTGACGGGGATGTTGGTATGGACGTTGCCGTCCCCCGCGTGCATGTGCAATGCGATCCAGACGCGGCCGCGCAGCACTTCCCCGTGAAGCTTCTGGCACTCGTCGACGATCGGCTTGAGCGCCGCGCCGGCAAAGATCGCCTGCAGAGGCGCGCGGATCTCGCCCTTCCACGACGCTCGCAGCGTGTGGTCCTGAAGCAGGGAGAAGGTGGTTCGTGCGGGCACTTCGAGGGAGGGCCGGTCGAGGCCGGCAAGCCAGCCGCGCCATTCGTCGCCCACCTGGCGCAGCAGCACCAGCGCCTGCTGGACGCGGTCTTCGAGCAGCTCGGCCGAGGCGATGTCGCCGGCGTCGTCGCTCTTGCCGAGCGGCAGGCGGCCCGTCGTGAAGAAGGCCTCGAGCCGGTCGACCAGCGCCAGCTTGTTGACGAGGCTCAGCTCGATGTTGAGGCGCTCGATGCCTTCGGTGTACTCGCCCATCCGCGGCAGCGGAATGACGACGTCTTCGTTGATCTTGAAGGCGTTGGTGTGCTTGCTGATCGCCGCCGTGCGCTTGCGGTCGAGCCAGAACTTCTTGCGCGCCTCGGGGCTGATGGCCACGAAGCCTTCGCCGCCGCGCGCGTTGGCGATGCGGATGACCTCGCTGGTGGCGCGGGCCACGGCATCGGCGTCGTCGCCGACGATGTCGCCGAACAGCGCCATCTTCGGCAAGCCGCCGCGTTTGCTCTTGGTCGCGTATCCCACCGCCTTCAGGTAGCGGTCGTCGAGGTGTTCCAGCCCGGCCAGCAGCACGCGCGAACCCGCCTCCGATTGCTGCGCGAGGCCGAACAGATAGTCGCGGATCTCGACGATCGACGGCACCGCGTCCTTGGCGTTGCCGAAAAACTCGAGGCACACGGTGCGCACGTGCTTCGGCATGCGGTGCACGATCCAGCGCGCCGAGGTGATGAGGCCGTCGCAGCCTTCCTTCTGGATGCCGGGCAGGCCCGCCAGGAACTTGTCGGTGACGTCCTTGCCGAGACCCTCCTTGCGGAAGACGGCACCCGGAATGTCGAGTCGTTCGACGCGTTCGGTCTTCTTTCCCGCAGCGTCGAGCCAGCGCAGCTCGAAGCTCGCCATCGGCGCGTCGTGGATCTTGCCGAGGTTGTGGTCGAGCCGCGTCACCTCGAGCCATTTGGCGTCGGGCGTGACCATCCGCCACGACGCCAGGTTGTCGAGCGCCGTGCCCCAGAGCACCGCCTTCTTGCCACCGGCGTTCATGGCGACGTTGCCGCCGACGCAAGAGGCTTCGGCCGAGGTCGGATCGACGGCGAACACGAAGCCGGCGCGCTCGGCTGCGTCGGCCACGCGCTGGGTGACGACGCCGGCCTCGGTCCACACCGTGGCCACCTCGCCGTCGACGCCGGGCAGCGAGCGCATCTCGACATCGGTCATCGCCTCGAGCTTTTCGGTGTTGATCACCGCACTCGACCAGGTGAGCGGAATGGCGCCGCCCGTGTAGCCGGTGCCGCCACCGCGCGGGATGATGGTCAGGCCGAGCTCGATGCAACCCGCCACCAGGGCTGCCATCTCGGCCTCGGTGCCGGGCGTCAGCACCACGAACGGGTATTCGACGCGCCAGTCGGTGGCGTCGGTGACATGCGACACGCGTGACAAGCCGTCGAACTTGATGTTGTCCTTCGCGGTCACGCGAGAGAGCACACGCACAGCGCGCTTGCGAAGGTCCCAGACGGCCCGGAACTGCGCCGCGAAGGCCTCGACGGCGCCACGTGCCAGCTGCAGCAGCTCGCCGACGACGGCATCGCGCGCGGCGTCCAGCTCGGGCGTGCGGCGCTTCTCGACTTCACCGAGGCGGTGCTGCAACGCCTCGATCAGCTGCTGGCGGCGGCGTGGGTTGTCGAGCAGGTCGTCCTGCAGGTACGGGTTTCGCTGCACGACCCAGATGTCGCCCAGCACTTCGTAGAGCATGCGTGCAGAACGGCCCGTGCGGCGCTCCTCACGAAGCAGGCCGAGAACCTCCCAGGCGCGCGCGCCGAGCAACCGGATGACGATCTCGCGGTCGGAGAACGAGGTGTAGTTGTAGGGGATCTCGCGTAGCCGCGGCGCACCGTGGCTCGGATCGGCAGCGGCGGTTATCCGGGTCAGCGGCAGGGGCGCATTCATTCGTCGAACGATCGTACCGCAGCGCACCATTGCGGACCTTGGTCGGGCGTCCAGCGGGGTATTCCCCGTTGCCTCACGAAGGCCTTCCACGCGATAAACGCTGCTGTCATTTGCCGGCCGCACACTCCGGCCGCCGCGCGCGCTCCGCCGCGCGGCTACCCTTCACTTTCTCCCTGACTCCAACGGAGCCGCCATGAACCGCAAATCATTCGTCCTGTCGTCCATCGCCCTCGCCCTCGGCTTCGCCGGCCCCGCCCAAGCTCAAACCGAGATCCAGTGGTGGCATGCCATGGGGGGCTCCCTCGGCGAATGGGTCGGCGACCTGGCCAAGGGCTTCAACGACAGCCAGAAGGAATACAAGGTCGTGCCGACCTTCAAGGGCAGCTACCCCGAGACGCTGACGGCCGGCATTGCCGCCTTCAGGGCCGGCAACGCGCCCGACATCCTGCAGGTCTTCGAAGTCGGCACCGCGACGATGATGGCCAGCAAGGGCGCCATCGTGCCGGTCGGCAAGGTGATGAAGGACTCCGGCCTCAAGTTCGACCCGGCCGCCTACGTGCCCGCCGTCGCCGGCTACTACACGGCGCCCGACGGCCAGATGCTGAGCATGCCGTTCAACAGCTCGACGACGATCTTCTATTACAACAAGGACGCTTTCAAGGCTGCGGGTCTCGACCCGAGCAAGCCGCCCGTGACCTGGGCCGAGGTCGCCTTGGCCGCTGCCAAACTGAAGGCGAGCGGCCACGCCTGCCCCTTCACCACGAGCTGGATCAGCTGGACGCAGCTCGAGAGCTTCTCGGCATGGCACAACGTCGAGTTCGCGACCAAGGGCAACGGCATGCGCGGCCTCGACACCAGGCTGGTCTTCAACGGCCCGCTGCAGGTGCGCCACATCCAGGACCTGGAGAACATGGCCAAGCAGGGTCTGTTCGTCTACAAGGGCCGCGACAACAAGGCCGATGCCACATTCCCGTCAGGCGAGTGCGCCATGATCACCGGCTCCGCAGGTCTGCTCGG
>JBDTCA010000041.1:0-7847 GCA_039923815.1 Caldimonas sp.
TCTCGACATCCGCCAGGGCGAGTTCGTGTCGATCATCGGGCCCTCGGGCTGCGGCAAGACGACGCTGATGAACATCGTCGGCGGTTTCGTGAAGCCGACGCGCGGCCAGGTCCTGCTCGACGGCGCACCGGTCGCTGCACCCGGGCCCGATCGTGGCGTCATCTTCCAGGAATACGGCGTCTTCCCGTGGCTCACGGTGCGCGGCAACATCGAATTCGGCCTGCGCCTGTCGGCCAACAAGCGCCATGCCGCGCAGCGCACGGAGATCGTCGCCCGCTACCTCGCGCTGATGGGCCTGACCGACTTCGCCGATCACTTCCCGAAGCACCTCTCGGGCGGCATGCGGCAGCGCCTGGCGCTCGCCCGCGCCTACGCGGTGCAGCCGGAATTCCTGCTCATGGACGAGCCCTTCGGCGCGCTCGACGCACAAACCCGCAGCGCCATGCAGGACCTGCTGTTGCAGGTGCTTGCCGCCGAGGGCAAGACGGTGCTGCTCATCACGCACTCGGTCGACGAGGCCATCTACCTGTCGTCGCGCATCGTCGTGGTGACGGCGCGGCCGGCGCGCGTGCGCACCGTGATCGACGTGCCGTTTGCCTACCCGCGCAGCGAGTCGGTGCACGAAGACCCGCGCTTCGCGGCGCTGCGCGCGCAGATCCGCGCGCTGGTGATGGAAGAGTACGAAGCACAGGCCCGGCAAGCGGTGCCGCGTGCCGCCTGAGCGCAGATCGACGACCCTGACCCCGATCATCGACCCCGCCCCCCTCGATCCAACAACAACCCCGGAGACCACCATGACCCTTCGCCGCAGAACCCTCCTCCAGGCCGGCGCCGCCGCTGGCGCCGTCTCATCGCTCGGCTTCGCCAGCCACGCCTTCGCACAGGCGAAGACGAAGCTGCGTGTCGGCTATCTGCACACGCCCGCTGTCGACGGCCAGATCTTTCTCGGTCAGCAATCGGGTGCCTGGGCCAAGCGCAATCTCGAGCTCGAGCTGATCCAGTTCACGACCGGCCTCGAGCTCTTCCAGGCCATGATCGGCGGCAGCCTCGATGTGCTCTCCACCGGTGCCGTGGTCTCCAACTTCCCGGCCCGCGGCCAGGGCAAGGTCTTCCTCATCAACAACATCGAGTACGCGACGGCGCAGCTCTGGGTCCGCGACGATTCGATCAAGTCGATCGCCGATCTCAAGGGCAGGCAGATCTCGACGACCACCGGCACCACCGCGCACGTCTTCCTCGACCGCGCCCTGCGCTCGGCCAAGCTCGACCCCACCAAGGACGTTCAGCTCGTCAACCAGCGGATGGCCGAGGCGGTGACCTCGTTCGTGTCGGGCGCGGTGCCAGCGGTGGCGCTCTGGGTGCCGTTCGACGCGACGGTGAAGGCCAAGGTGCCGAACGCACGCAAGCTCGTCGATGCGTCGGCCTTCTTTCCGCAGGCCGCGATCATGGGCGGCTGGGCGGCGCGCAACGACTTCTACGACGCCCACAAGCCGGCGCTGGCCAACCTCGTCGCCGCCTGGGCTGAGGTCAACGACGCCATGGTCGCCAACTTCGACGGTGCCGCCGAGACGCTGCAGAAGACGCAATACAAGGACATCCCGCTCGCCGACTTCCGCGACTCGATGAAGTTCTCGAAGTACTACACGTCGGCAGAATGGCGCACCCGCTACGCCGACGGCACCGTCACCAAGTGGCTGCAGCAGGTGACCGACTTCTTCGCTGTCGCCGGCAACATCGCCAGCCCGGTGCCCGCGGCGACGTACTTCGATCCGTCGATCTACCTGCAGACGATCAAGGCCTGAGAGGGATGGTTCGGCACGCGGCTGGCGGGTAGCCATGAGCGCAGCGCCCGGCTTCGACACCATCGTCGTCGGTGCCGGCTCGGCCGGCTGCGTCCTCGCCAACCGACTGAGCGCCGATCCGGCGCGCCGGGTCCTGCTCGTCGAGGCCGGCGCTGCGGCGCGGCACTTCTGGCTGCGCCTGCCGGTCGGCTACTTCCGCTCGATCTACGACCCGCGGTTCTCGTGGCAGTTTCGGCTCGAGCCGGAAGCCGGCACCGCCGCGCGCCAGATGTCCTGGCCGCGTGGCAAGGCACTCGGCGGCTCGAGCGTCATCAATGGCCTGCTCTACATCCGGGGCCAGCCCGCCGACTTCGACGACTGGGCCACGCGACACGGCGCCCGCGGCTGGAGCTACCGCGACGTGTTGCCGTTCTTCAGGCGCTCGGAGGCCTACGAAGGCGGTGCCAGCGAGTGGCACGGCGCCACCGGCGAGCTCGGCGTGTCCGACTTGCGCAACGACCATCCGTACTGCGAGGCCTGGCTGGCTGCGGGCGCCCAGGCCGGCCACCCGCTCACCGACGACTTCAACGGCGCCCGCAGCGACGGCCTCGGTCGCTACCAGCTGACTCTGCGCGGCCACTGGCGCGCCGACGCCGCTTCCGCGTTCCTTTCGCCGGTGCGCGCGCGCCCCAATCTCACGGTGCTGACCGGCGCCCAGGTGACGCGCGTGATCGTCGAGCACGGCCGCGCCGTCGGCATCGAGCATGTCGTCGGCGGCGAGCGACGCATCGTCCGCGCCGACCGCGAGGTCGTGCTCGCGGCCGGTGCGCTGCAGTCGCCGCAGCTGCTGCAGCTCTCCGGCATCGGCCCGGCCGCGCTGCTGCGCCGCCACGGCATCGCCATCGCCGCCGACTCGGCCGAGGTCGGCGCCAACCTGCAGGACCATTACCAGGCCCGCGTCATCGTCAAGCTGAAGGCGAGGCGCTCGCTCAACGACGACATCCGCAATCCGCTCAAGCTGGCGCAGATGGGCGCGCAGTGGCTGTTCGCCCAGCGCGGCCCGCTGACGGTGGGTGCCGGCCAGGTCGGTGGCCTCGTCGCCACCGAGCACTCGACCGGCGGCCGCGCCGACGTGCTCTTCAACGTCATGCCGCTCTCGGTCGACAAGCCCGGTGATCCGCTGCACCGCTTCTCCGGCTTCTCGGCCTCGGCCGCGCAGTGCAGGCCGGAGTCGACCGGCAGCGTCGAGATCGCGAGTGCCGACGCACTGGCGCCGCCGCGCATCCGCGCCGGCTACCTCACCGAGCCGCTCGATGCCAAGGTGCTCGTCGCCGGCCTGAAGATGCTGCGCGACATCTACGCGCAGCCGGCCTTTCGTGATCTCGTCGCGGGCGAATACCTGCCCGGCGAAGGCGTGGCCACGCCGGCCGAGCTCGAGGCGTTCGCGCGGGCCAAGGGCGGCACCGTGTTCCACCCGACAAGCACCTGCCGCATGGGCGGCGACAGCGCCTCGGTGGTCGACGAGCGGCTGCGCGTGCGCGGCGTCGACGGCTTGCGCGTGATCGACGCGTCGGTGATGCCGCGGATGACATCGACCAACACCAACGCCGCCGCGATCATGCTCGGCGAGAAGGGTGCGGCGCTGCTGCTCGAGGACTCGGCGTGATCCTCGACAACGCCCAGGTGCCGCTCTACGTGCAGCTGGCGGACCTGTTCCGCCAGCGCATCGTCAAGGGCCTCTGGAAGGAAGGCGAGAAGCTGCCGTCGCTCGACAAGCTGGTCGAGGAGTTCGAGGTCGCCCGCGTCACCGTGCGCCAGGCGGTCGACCGGCTGACGCGCGACGGCCTGGTCTCGCCGCAGCGCGGCCGCGGCACCTTCGTGACGCACGCGCCCACGTCCGACCGCTGGCTGCGCGTCGAGACGACGCTGCAGAACCTGGCCGACGTGTACCGCGACACCCACCCGACCATCCTCAACATCGACGAAGGCGCGCGCACGCCGATGCTCACGGCGGCCGACGGCGTGGCGGCCGAGCGCTACGTGCACATGCGCCGCGTCCATGCCCACGAAGGCAAGCCCTACTGCGTGATCGACATCTATCTGGATGCCACCGTCTTCGCCAGGCAGCCGACGCGCTTTCGCAAGCAGACCGTCATCCCGCTGCTGATGAAGATGCCGGGCGTGAAGATTGCCACCGCCCGCCAGGTGCTGACCATCTCCACCGCCGACCTCGAAGTGGCCCGCCATCTCGGCATCCACGTCAACGCGCCCGTGGCTGAAGTCAGGCGCGTCTTCACCGACCCGGCGCGGCGCGTCATCTATCTCGGCGAAGTGACCTATCGGGGCGACTTCATCCACGTCGAGTTCGACCTCAAGTCATGACCCGGATCGGCACGGCCGGCTGGGCCCTGTCGCGCGACGTCTCGGCGGCGTTTCCGGCCGAAGGCAGCCACCTGGCGCGCTATGCACAGGTGCTCGGCTGTGCCGAGATCAACTCGTCGTTCCACCGCAGCCACCAGGTCGGCGTCTACGCGCGCTGGGCGGCGCAGACACCGGCCGACTTTCGCTTCGCTGCCAAGCTGCCCAAGACGATCAGCCACGAGCTGCGGCTGCGCCGGGCGCGGGCGCCGCTGACGCAGTTCCTGGCCGAGGCGGCCGGTCTCGGCAATCGCCTCGCCGCCGTGCTCGTGCAGCTGCCGCCGTCGTTCGCCTTCGAGGCGCGGCCGGTGCGCGTCTTCTTCGACCTGCTCGCCGAGCTGTACCGTGGCGCCGTCGTCTGCGAGCCGCGTCACCCGAGCTGGTTCAGCGCCGCCGCCGACCGCGCCCTCGTTGCCGCCCGGGTCTCGCGCGCTGCCGCCGATCCGGCACGGACGCCCGAAGCAGCGCGGCCAGGCGGCTGGCTCGGTCCCGACGGCGACGGCGTCGGCGCGCTGCTGTACTACCGCTGGCACGGCTCGCCGCGCATGTACTGGTCATGCTACGAGCCGGCTTGGCTGCAAGCCCGCGCCGACGCGCTGGCGTCGTGGCCAGCCGGCGCCGAGCGCTGGTGCGTCTTCGACAACACCGCCAGCGGTGCCGCCATCGCCAATGCGATCGACATGCGCCGCCTCGTGCAGACGCCGTGATCGAGATTGCGACCGGCACGAGCGCCGTCGTCGTTGCCGACGGCCTGGCGCGGCGTCGTCAAGACGGCGCAGCGGGTGCGCGCCGGCCTCAAGGCCTGGGCATGAAGCCGATCGTGTAGACCACCGGCTCGCGCGGCCTGCACGTCGACGTCGCGATCGTGCGCGGGTCGACGCAGGAGCAGGTCTGGGCTTTCGCCGGGCGCTTCACCTTCGGCCGCGGCCGAAGGCGACGGTCTCGGCGCCGATCACGCGGGGCTGAGCTCGAGGCCGATGCGGTGATCGACGACTTCGACATCGCCCGCATGCCTCCCCGCATCGCCGCCGTCGATGACCTGTGGGCGCCGCGGCTCGCCACGAACGTCCGTTTCGATCTGGCGCCCCTGCGGCACGGCTGAGGGGTACCCGCGACGGTTCACTTCAGCGTGGCCAAGAAGCTGCGCGTGGTACTGCTAACGAACTCGAACTCCGGTGTTCCCGGTCCCACGAACACGGCGAGGTGACCGCGCGGGCTGTCGAGCGGCGCGTAGGTCACCGTGGCATTGACCAGACCCTTGGCCATCGCTTCGTTGAGGGCGATCGGATGGGTGCGGTCGGTCGTCACCGGCAGCACCAGCACCGCAGCGGTAACGGTGCCGAGCGCCGCCGCCATATTGCCCTTGAACGGGACCGCCACGTCGTGCAGCCGCGACGACCGATAGCGCCAGGCCAGGCCGACCGCGTCCCAGTTGCGGGCCCAGCTTTCGGCGAAACCGGCCTCGGTCTTGGCGAGTGTCTCGTCGGAGCCCATCAGCTCGAGCCCGCGCTCGGTGGTCAGCCACGGGAAGTAGACGGTGGAGGCCCTCTTGACCGCGTCGCCGCCGGGTGGCACCGCCACGCCCGATACGAACGCCGGATCCAGGCTCAGCGTTGCGACGATGCCGTCGACGATCACCTTGACACCACGATCCGCACGCGCCGCGCCGGCCCAGAGGATGAGGCCGCGGGAGAAGGCGGGATAGTCGATGCCCCATTCCAGCGCCTGGTACGCGCCAGAGGAGCCGCCCGCCACGGCCAGCACGTGCGGCAGGCCGAGGCCGTCGACAAGCATCGCGTGCTGTGCCCGCACCATGTCGCGGATGTTGTATTGGGGAAACTTCGCGCCGAGGCCGTCGCGCGGCTGGCTTGAGTTGCCGCCACCGATGGAGTCGATCGAGACCACGAAGTAGCGGTCGGTGTCGAAGGTCTTGCCGGCACCGATGTGGGCGTTGGCCCAGTTCTTCAGGGCGCTCGTGGGCGCCACCAGCACGATGGTGTTGCTGCCGTCTGGGGCACGCGTGCCCCAGGTCGCGTAGCTCACCTTCATGGCGTCGATGCTGCCGCCGCCCTCGAAGGTGAAGCGCGGGATCGTGTAGGTGCCTTCCTGTTGCGCGAGGGCCGGCCGGGCCAGCACCGATGCAAGGGCCAGGAGAACGGTCTGCGCGGCGCTACGCAGCGCTGGCAAGGCGGATGGTTTCATGGGTCGGGTGTCCTGGGCCGCCCTCGTCGGGCCCGGCCAGTGTCGTGCCGGCCACTGGCGTCGTCACGAAATTTGGCCGAAACTTTGCGACGTGAATACCGGTCTCCTCGATGGCCCGTGCGAGCGCTGAGGCGGTGCCGTTGGTCGCGCTCGTGCAGAGCGTCCGGTTTGGGGCGTACGAGGTCGACGTCGTCGGTGGCACCTTGCGACGCCTTGGCGTGGCAATGCCGCTGCGGCGCCAGACCTGGCAATTGCTCTGCGTCCTGGCAGCGCACCCGCATCGCCTTTGCAGCAAGGCCGCACTCATGGCCACGCTCTGGCCTCGTACTGTGGTCGGCGACGACTCGCTGGTGCAGTGCGTGGTCGAACTGCGACGGGCGCTCGGCGAAGACGGCCCGCGCTTGCTGCGCACGGTTGCGCGGCTCGGTTACCGCTTCGAGATGCCGCTGTCACCGGGGACGCGGGCAGCGGTAGCTGTCGCTGGAATGCCAACCTCGGGGCCGCTGGACCCTGCCTGGCAGCTGCTGACGACCGCGCAGGGCGTCGCCACCGTCATCGCCGCGCGCGACCTGTTCGAGGCCGCGAGCAACCGTGCGGTGCACCGCGCTGATGCGATGGCCGGCGTGGCCCTCAGCCATGTCATCGAGGTTCTGAACCGGTGGGCGAGTTGCCCCGCCTGGAGCGTCACGCTGGCCCGTGAAGCGGCCGAGGAGGCGATGGCACTCGACCCGGCCAACGCGCGCGCTTGCCACGCCCGTGCCCACGTCGCCATGCAGGAGGGTCGTCCATTCGACGCTCTGCTGGGCTTTCGAGCCGCGCTCGGCCGGGACCCGACGATGGCGCGAGCGCGGCTGCGCATGGGCGTGATCGAGATGGAGCTCGGCCGTCCGGAGCTCACCGCCGGTCACGTCGCCAGCGCGCTGGCCCTCGACGTCGAAGGCAACGACGAGGGCTTGCGCGCGCAGGCCTGGTTCATCGAAGGCATGGCTGCCTTCCAGCTCGGCCGCGACGAGGCGGCTCGCGCTTCCATGGACCGTGTCCTCGGCCTGCGGCCGGCCGACGCGCTGGCCCATGAATGGATCGCGTCGATCGACGCGCTGGCCGGCGCCATGCGGTCAGGGGCCGATCACCTCGAGCTCTTTCGACGCAGCCTGCCGAGCCACACGCTCGAGTCGCTGCGTGAGACAGAGCGCTCGCGGCACCCGCTGTTCAAGCACCAGCGTGACCGTCTATACGACGGCCTGCGCCGCGCCGGTCTGCAGTAGAGACCCGGCGCGAGGAGGTTTCGGAAACGGCGCGATCAGCCGGCCCGGTCCAATGCCTGGGCCAGGTCGTCGATCAGATCGTCGGCATGCTCGAGGCCGACCGAGACGCGCAGCAGGCCCTGCGGTGTCCGGCTCTGCGGGCCTTCGATGGAAGCACGGTGCTCGATCAGGCTCTCGACAC
>JBDTCA010000042.1:0-3676 GCA_039923815.1 Caldimonas sp.
CGGCATTTCTTTGCCACCATCGTGTCGGCCGAATTCGAAGGCACGAACCGCGTCGCCCGACACCAGCGCGTCTACCGTGCCCTCGGCGACCGCATGCGCGAGCAGATCCACGCCCTGTCGATGAAGACGCTCACGCCCTCCGAGTACCAGAACAGCCCGGCCTGACGCGCCCGCCGCGTCGCCCCACCCATGGACAAATTTCGCATTCGCGGCGGCCACCGGCTCGCCGGCGAGGTCGCCATCTCCGGCGCCAAGAACGCGGCCCTGCCCGAGCTGTGCGCGGCGCTGCTGACGGCGGAAGCGGTGCACCTCGCCAACGTGCCCGGACTGCACGACGTGACCACGATGCTGAAGCTGCTGCGCACCCTGGGCGTCGTAGCCGAGCGTGGCGAAGCGGGCGACGCGACCCTGATGCTCCGGGCCGACGCCATCGCGTCGCGCGTGGCCGAATACGAGCTCGTGAAGACGATGCGCGCCTCGATCCTCGTACTCGGGCCGCTGCTGGCTCGCTTCGGCGAAGCCAGGGTGTCGCTGCCGGGCGGCTGCGGCATCGGCACCCGGCCGGTCGACCAGCACATCAAGGGGCTGCAGGCGATGGGCGCCGAGATCACGGTCGAGCACGGCTACATCGTCGCCAGTGCCAGGCGCCTGAAGGGCGCACGCATCACCACCGACATGGTCACCGTCACCGGCACCGAGAACCTGCTCATGGCGGCCACGCTCGCCGAGGGCGAGACGGTGCTCGAGAACGCCGCCCAGGAGCCCGAGATTCCCGACCTCGCCGAGATGCTGATCGCGATGGGTGCGCGCATCGAGGGCCACGGCACGAGCCGCATCCGCATCGAGGGCGTCGATCGGCTGCACGGTGTCTCGCATCGCATCGTGCCCGACCGCATCGAGGCGGGCACCTTCCTGTGCGCGGTCGCTGCGACGGGCGGTGACGTCGTGCTGCGCAACGCCCGCGCCGGCCACCTCGAGGCGGTGATCGACAAGCTGCGCGAGGCGGGCGCCCGCATCGATGCCGGAGATGGCTGGCTGCGCGTGCGCGCCGACGGCCGGATGAAGGCGGTCGGCTTTCGCACCAGCGAGTACCCGGCGTTCCCGACCGACATGCAGGCCCAGCTGATGGCGCTCGACTGCATCGCCGAAGGCGGCGCCACGATCACCGAGACCATCTTCGAGAACCGCTTCATGCACGTCGACGAGCTGGTGCGGCTTGGCGCCAGGATCGAGGTCGACGGGCGCATCGCGGTGGTGCAGGGCGTCGACAAGCTTTCGGGCGCCACGGTGATGGCGACCGACCTGCGGGCCTCGGCCGGCCTCGTCATCGCGGCCCTGGTCGCCGAGGGCGAGACGGTCATCGACCGCATCTACCACCTCGACCGGGGCTACGACCGCATGGAAGCCAAGCTGCGCGCGCTCGGCGCCGACATCGAGAGGGTGTCGTGATCACGCTCGAGTCCCGGGAGTCGCCATCGTGATCACGCTTGCTCTGTCGAAGGGCCGGATCCTCGACGAATCGCTGCCGCTGCTGGCCGCCGCCGGCATCACGCTGGCCGAGAACCCGGAGACCAGCCGCAAGCTGATCATCGCGACCTCGCGTTCCGACCTGCGCATCGTGCTCGTGCGCGCCAGCGACGTCCCGACCTACGTGCAGCATGGCGGCGCCGACGTCGGCGTGGTCGGCCTCGACACGCTGATCGAGCACGGCGGCGAAGGCCTGTACCGGCCGCTCGACCTCGGCATCGCCAGATGCCGGATGAGCGTCGCGGCGCCGCTCGCGTTCGACTACGCCGCCGCCGCGCGCCAGGGCTCGCGCATCCGCGTCGCCACCAAGTTCACGCGCATCGCAAGCGACCACTTCGCCGAGAAGGGCGTCCACGTCGACCTGATCAAGCTCTACGGCTCGATGGAGCTGGCGCCGCTCACCGGCCTGGCCGACGCCATCGTCGACCTTGTCGCCTCGGGCGGCACGCTGAAGGCGAACGCGCTCGCCGAGGTCGAGGTGATCATGGAGATCTCGGCGCGGCTGGTCGTCAACAAGGCGGCGCTCAAGCTCGAACGGACGAAGATTCGCGCCCTCGTCGAGGCGCTTGCGGCAGCGGTCGGACAGGGTGCGCCGGCATGACCGTGCAGATCCGCAGCCTCGACACGCGCGATGCCGGCTTCGATGCCGAGCTCGCCCGCCTGCTCGCCTATTCGGCCGACGCCGACGACGCCATCGAGGCCGCCGTCACGACCATCCTCGCCGACGTGCGTGCACGTGGCGATGCGGCGGTGCTCGAGTACACGCGCCGCTTCGATGGCGTCGACGCCGCGTCGATGGCCGATCTCGAGATCGACGCCGACGAGCTGGCGGCGGCGCTGGCCGCGCTGCCCATGGCGCAGCGGCGGGCGCTTGAAGCCGCCGCCGGCCGCGTTCGCGATTTCCACGAACGCCAGCTCGAGGCCACCGGCCGCAGCTGGAGCTACCGCGACGGCGACGGCAGCATGCTGGGCCAGAAGGTGACGCCGCTGGAGCGCGTCGGCGTCTACGTGCCGGGCGGCAAGGCCGCCTATCCGTCGAGCGTGCTGATGAATGCGCTGCCGGCCAAGGTCGCAGGCGTGGGCGAGATCGTCATGGTCGTGCCGACGCCGCGCGGCGAGCGCAACGCCCTCGTGCTCGCGGCCGCCGCGATCGCCGGCGTCGACCGCGTCTTTGCCATCGGCGGCGCCCAGGCGGTCGGTGCGCTCGCCTACGGCACCGACGCGATCCGTGCCGTCCACAAGATCACGGGGCCGGGCAATGCCTACGTGGCGAGCGCCAAGCGGCGCGTGTTCGGCACCGTCGGCATCGACATGATCGCGGGGCCGAGCGAGATCCTGATCCTGGCCGACGGCACCACGCCGCCGGACTGGATCGCGATGGACCTCTTCAGCCAGGCCGAGCACGACGAGCTGGCGCAGAGCATCCTGCTCTGCCCCGACGCCGGCTACATCGCCCGCGTTCGCGAGGCGATCGAGCGGCTGCTGCCGCACATGCCGCGCCAGGGCGTCATCCGTGCATCGCTGGAGGGTCGCGGCGCGCTGGTGCTCACGCGCTCGATGGAAGAAGCGTGCGAGATCAGCAACCGCATCGCGCCGGAACACCTCGAGGTCAGTGCCAGCGACCCGCATCGGTGGGAGCCGCTGCTGGTCAACGCGGGCGCCATCTTCCTCGGCGCCTTCACGAGCGAGAGCCTGGGCGACTACTGCGCCGGCCCCAACCACGTGCTGCCGACCGCGGGCACGGCGCGCTTCTCGTCGCCGCTCGGCGTCTACGATTTCCAGAAGCGCAGCAGCCTCATCGAGGTGAGCGAGCGCGGCGCCGAAGCGCTCGGCCCGGTCGCGGTCGTGCTCGCCGAGGGTGAAGGCCTGCAGGCGCACGCCCGCGCCGCTGAAATGCGCCTGAAGGGATGGCCACGGTGACGACGACAGGAGGTGGCCCCGCCCGTTACGCGGCCGTGATTCGCCAGGACGTGCAATCGATGCACGCCTATGCCATCCAGGACAGCCGCGGTCTCGTCAAGCTCGACGCGATGGAGAACCCCTTTCGCCTTCCGGATGCGCTGCAGAAGGAGCTCGGCGCACGGCTCGGCAGCGTCGCCATCAACCGCTATCCGACGAGCTGCGTCGCCGACGTGATCGCGGCACTGTC
>JBDTCA010000043.1:0-7880 GCA_039923815.1 Caldimonas sp.
GATGACTGCGCCGGCACCGCCTGCGGCCCACCGCTCCGAACTCGATGTGGCTTGACGCAGCGCGCCGGCGAGCTCGGTCACGACGCCGGTCGACTCGAGCCCTGCGACCAGCACGAAAAGCCCGGCCACGAGCAGAAGAACGCTCCATGAGACATGGCCCAGCGTCGACCAGGGCGATTGCTTCTTGAACAGAAACACTGTTGCTGCGACGAGTGCCGAGGCAATCGACGTCGGCAAGCCGAGCTGCATGTCCAGGCTCGATGCGATCAAGAGGACGACGGCCACGCCGACGATTCCCCAGGCAGCGATTCCTCCGGTGCGTGACATCGGCGCCGGCATGCTGCCGGTCTTCACGCGGCCCGACAGCGGCTTCCGGAAGTACCAGCGCAGCACGATGAAGGTGGCGGCGATCGACACCACGGAGGCGAGGGTGAACTGTCGCAACCAGTCGAGCAGGGGTGGCGGATGGCTGCCGAAGACCACGAGGTTGGCGGGGTTCGAGATCGGCAGCACGAAGCTGGCTGCATTCGCGATCAACGCGCAGGCAAAGAGGTAGGGAAGCGGCCTGGCGCCCGCCTTCTTGGCGACGGCATAGACGGCCGGTGTCAGGACGACGGCGGTCGCGTCGTTCGACATGAAGATCGTCACCACGGCGCCGAGCGCATAGACCAGCAGGAAGAGCCGGCTGGCCGACCCACTCGCCACGCGGACGGCCAGGGACGCGAGAATGTCGAACAGTCCTTCGCCGCGGGCCACCTCCGAGAGCAGCATCATTCCGCCGAGGAACAGGTAGACATCGGTGCCCTTCGCGATCGCCCTGAGCCCGTCGGAAATCGGGAGAAGGCCGCAAGCGACCAGCGCGAAGGCTCCGGCCACGGCCCACACCGCCTCCGGCACCTTCCAAGGCCGCAGGATGACGCCGAAGGTCGCCAACCCGGCCACGACCCTGGTCGCGGCGGCGTGGGCTGCAGTCGTCATCGGCCAGAGCCGCGAGCCGGCGTTTCGTCGTTGGCAACCATGAGGCACGCACTTTCTGAAGAACTCGAAGCGTACCGGTCTCGGGGCTCTAAGGCGCGAAACGAACGGCGCTTGCCCCAGCGGCCGGTGCCATCGACGCCGCCGCGGCAATGTCGCCGCCGACGCCTGCGTCCCGAGCCGCGCCTAGCCATCCTTGTCGCGGCCTGTCGTTCAAAGAGGCATGCCATCTCCCTGCGGCAGCTTCGTGATCGACCGAGAGGCATGATTCAGGCTCACGCCATCGATTCGATCGGCGACGAAAGCCTTCCCATGCAATGGACCTCGATCGCCCCGGTCGTACTCGCGTCGTTCATGGCCTCGATGGTGGAGTTCGTCGAGGCCCTGACGATCATCCTGGCGGTCGGCATCGTCCGCGGCTGGCGCTCGGCGTTGCTGGGTACCGCGGCGTCGCTCGCGACATTGGTCGTGATCGTCCTGGCGCTCGGACCCTCGCTGGCGCGGATCCCGTTGCACCTGGTTCAGCTCGTCGTCGGCACGCTGTTGCTTCTCTTCGGGCTGCGCTGGCTGCGCAAGGCCGTTCTGCGCGCCTCGGGTGTTCTCGCCCTTCACGATGAAGCGAAAGCCTTCTCCGAAGAAACCGAAGCCCTTCGGCGCCTCGGCAGTGCCGGCGACCCAGCCATCGACAAGGTTGCATTCGCGACGTCGTTCAAGATCGTCATGCTCGAGGGCATCGAGGTGGTGTTCATCGTGATCGCGATCGGCGCCGGCGGGCCCTTGCTGCTGCCGGCGGCGGCTGGCGCGGTCCTGGCGCTGGTCGTCGTGGTCCTGCTCGGGTTGTGGTTGCACAAGCCGTTGGCCCACGTGCCCGAGAACGCGCTCAAGTTCGGCGTCGGTGTCATGCTGGCGGCCTTCGGCACATTCTGGGTGGGCGAGGGCGTAGGCATCGCCTGGCCAGGCGAGGACTGGGCCTTGCTCGGGCTGATCGCCGCTTTCCTGCTCGTCGCTGTGGCCCTGGTGCCCGTGTGCCGGCGTCTGCGAGCAGCGCCGCGGTCCGCCAGGCCCGCATCGCGAACCGCGTCTGTCGCGGGTCAGCCCGGGCCCCTGACCCGCGTCTGGAACGAGCTCGTCGGCCTGTTCGTCGACGATGGCCTTCTGGCTGCGGGAGTCGTCATCTGGGTCGCGATCGCCTGGGCGCTCCATGTCAAGGGCGTGCCGGCGGGGACAGCGGTCGTCGGCTGGGTTTTCGTCGCAGGTCTGGCGATCCTGCTGACACTCAGTTCTTTGCGGCGCGCAAGGCACTGAGCGGGTCGGGATCCGCCCCGGTGACGAGTCACACCCCCACCCATGGGCCCGTGCATCGGCCATCGGGTGCCGCGAAGGCGCCTATCCGCCCGACCGAATAACATCGCCGACCCCCTCTTCGCGAGCTGCCCATGCACACTTTCGGACCTCCCCTTCGCCCACCGGGCATCGCGCGCCGGCCGGAGACGCTGGGCTCGCACACGGCAGCACTGGTCGCCGTGTCCGCGGCCGCGATGGCCGCCTGCGCGAAGGTGGGCGAGGACGTGTTCAACCACGAGGCGGCTCCCTTCGACGGACCGATCCGGGCCTGGATGCTCGCCCATCAGGCAGACGCTGCGCGCCGCGCATTTCTTCTGGTCACGAAAGTCGGCGCGCCATCGGTGGTCGTTCCGTCGACTGCGGTGACGGCGGCATGGTTGTGGCGGCGGCGGGGCATGCCGATCGCCGGCGCCGTCGTGCTCGCGCCGGCCATCGCGACGGTGCTGTTCCTCGCCATCAAGCGCGTCTATCGTCGTGCCCGGCCGGCCGGCGGCGAGCGACTGCACGAATTGACGTACGCGTTTCCCAGCGGGCATGCGACGGCGTCGGCGGCGGTATTCCCGACGCTCGCGTACGTTCTCTGGCGAGAGAACCTGATCTCCGCGGAGTCTGGAGCCGTGCTCGGCAGCGTCCCTCCGGTCGCGATAGGCACGAGTCGTGTCTACCTCGATGTGCACTGGGCGACCGATGTGCTGGGAGGATGGAGCGTCGGCGCGCTCGTGGCGGCGCTGAGCGCCGTGGTGTACGAACGGGTCCGCAAGAACACGCGCGAGCGTGGTCGTCCAGCGCGCTGAAGACGAACCACCATCGCGCATCGTTGTCTTGAATCACCACACCCTTCTCTTCGTGAGCGCCCTGAGCACCGATGCTCCGGCCGACGCCGTGATCACCATTGCACGGCAGGCAAGAAGGAACAACGAGCGCACCGGCATCACCGGTCTGCTCGTCTTCGACGGCGAGAACTTCGCGCAGTTGATGGAAGGACCGGCAGAAGCGGTGATCGCCGTGGCCGATGTCATGCAGAGTGACCCTCGGCACGCGCGCATGGAGATTCTTCATTCCGCTGCCGGGGCGAGTGCGATGCGGTTCCCGTCATGGCGTCTCGGCTATCTGGTGATGGACCTCCAGGAGTTCGGCCTGCAGAGCTTGCGGGGCAAAAAAGGAGCGCTGGCGCTGGATGATTTCTATTTCATGCTGCCGGCGCTGGACATCGCCGTCGGTGAAGCGATCCCTAGAAAACTCAACCGGAGCCCACTTTAGCGTCGGCTTCCGCTGGGGCTTGACTGCGGCGACGTGCCCGGACTCTGCACGGCGAGAGCGCAACGTCGTCGCCAGCGCGACCCGGTTGTCGCCTTTCTCTGATCGCTACAGGGTCTCGGCGGGGTCGAAATCGAGTTCGATCTTGGCGCCGTTCGGGTCGTAGGTGAACAGCTGCCAGGTGCCGGCGCCGACCTGCTGGCGCAGGTCGTACTTGATGCCGGCGGCGTCGAAGCGGGCCTTGACGGCGCGCAGGCCGGTGGCGGTGAAGGCCATGTGGTCGAGCACCCCGGTGCGCTGGGCCGGCATCGGCCGGTCGAAATACATGTGCAGGACTGCCTGCGGGCCACCGGCGTAGAGCCAGGCGCCGGGAAAGCCGAGGTCGGGGCGATGGCCGACGGTCAGGCCGAGCAGGTCGACGTAGAAGGCGAGCGTCTTCGCTTCGTCTTCGGCGACGACAGTGAAGTGGTTCATGCCGACGATCATCGCGATGTCCTGTGCAGGTCTCGGGGTTCGGGGCGCGGTGCTTGGTCAGGCCACGAGGACCAGCGCGCCGACGGTGGCACGTGATTCGAGCCGCGCGTGGGCCTGCGCGGCCGCGTCCAGCGAAAAGCGCTCGATCGGTGGCAGGCGCAGCGCGCTGCTTTCGAGCGCGCTCCAGACGCGCTGCGCACGCGCGGCGAGTTCGGCCCGCGTCGCCACGTAGTCGAACACCGCCGGCCGCGAGAAGGAGAGCGACTTGTGAACCAGCGCGTCGGCCGCCAGCGGCGCCAGTGGGCCGGTGGCCTGGCCGAGACTGATCCAGTGACCGCGACGGGCGAGGGCGGCGAGGTTTTCGTTGCGGGCGGCGTCGCCGAGGCCGTCGATGACGACGTCGGCGCCGCAGCAGGCGCGCTGCACGGCGTCGGCGAAGCGGTAGTCGCGCGTCACGATCACATGCTCGCAGCCGTACTCGCGGGCGACGCGCGCCTTGGCGTCCGTCGACACCGTGCCGAGCACGACGGCGCCCAGGCTCTTCGCCCAGGCGCACACAAGCAAGCCGACGCCGCCGGCCGCCGCATGCACGAGCAACCGCGTGCCGGGGCCGACATGGCCGAGGTCTCGCAACAGGAAGTCGGCGGTGATGCCCTTCAGAAGGACGGCCGCGGCGGTCTCGGTCTCGACGGCTGCCGGCAATCGGACCACCCACTGCACCGGCACGCTGCGCACGCTGCAGTAGGCGCCCGGCACCGGACCGAGGTAGGCGACGCGGTCGCCCGGCAGCAAGCCGTCGACGCCGGAGCCGGTATCGAGCACGGTCCCCGCCGCCTCCATGCCGGGCACTGCAGCCGCTGCGGCGGAGATCGGCAACATCTGCGGCATCCAGCCGCGGCGCAGGTAGACATCGATGAAGTTGATGCCGATGGCGCGCTGCCGGATCCGCACTTCGCCCTCGCGTGGCTCGGCGGCTTCGCCGTCTTCAGCCTGCAGCACTTCGGCCTCGCCGTAGCCACGGATCGCGACGCGACGCGTGGCGACCGGAAGCGACGCGGGCATCGCGACACCGACGCTGCTGCCGGCGCCGCCTCCGGCGCGCTGGTCGTTGCCCAGGCGCAGATGCGTGCGCAGATCCTCGAAGCCGGCCTCGTACACGCCCTCGGCGACCATGTCGTGCAGCTCGCGCTCTCGCCCTGGAGGCGTCGAGAAGGTCGACTCCCAGTGCCAGAAGGTACGGTCGCCGTCGGTCACCGGCTTCAGCGTCACGGTGGCGACATAGTGCTGCAACGGCACGCTGGCCTCGACGATGCAGTAGGTGCTCTTGTGCTCGCTGTCCGAAAGCGTCAGCAGCTGCTCGCGGATGCGGTTGCCGTCTTTGAGCGCGAAGCTGCGCACGCAGCCGATCTGGTCACTGCGTTCGCCGCCTTCAATGTGGCTGACCTCGATGGCGCGGTGCCAGCGGTCGTGGCTGTTGAAGTCGCGCAAGACCGCCCAAACGCGAGCGATCGGCGCGTCGATGACGGTCGAGCGGACGATCTTCTGCAGCATGGTCGGAGCGCGGCGGGTGCTGCGCTCAGCGGCGCGAGAAGTGGCGCTTCAGCGCGTCGAAGCCGCCCTGAAACACACCGCCGCCGATCGTCTCCGTGAGCTCGCGCTCGCGTGCCGGCTCGCATTCGAACTCGGCGCTCCATTCGGCAAAGCAGCGGGCACCGTCGGTGACCGGCGTGAGCTTGAGCGTGGCCGTGTAGTCGGCGACGCCCATCGGGCTTTCGAGGATGGCGTAGGTGCAGCTGTACTCGTAGTCGGAGAGCGCCAGCAGCTGCTCGCGGATCATGCCGCCGTCTTTCAGGTGAAAGTGGCGGATGCAGCCCACGCGGTCGCTCGGCTGGCCGTTCTCGATGCGGCTGTCGGCGATCGCGGGATGCCATTGCGGAAGCGCGTTGAAGTCGCGCACGCGCCCCCATACGGTGTCGGCGCTGGCATCGATGACGCTCGACGCATAGACCTGGACCATCGCCTAGTCCTTCTTCGCCGTGGCGGCTGCTGCGGGGGGCAACGCCGCCTGGGCGCCGCTGACGCTGCCGACCAGGCGCTGGATGTCGCCACCCTCGACGCCGATCTCGCGAAGGAGCTGATCGACCAGAGGCGCCTGGGCCCGGAAACGCAGGGCCGAGTTGACGATGTTGTCGGAGAAGTTGCCGCTGCCGTTGTGCCCGCCGTCGCCGTTGTGGCCACCGCCACCGCCGGAGCCGCCCAAGCCGTCGACCTGCAGAATCTTGATGCCCTCGATGCGCTCCATGGGCTTGACCGATTCGCGGATGATTCCTTCGGCCTTCTCGACCAGCCGCATGCGCAGCGCCGACATGCGCGCCTCGGGGGTGAGCATGTTGTGGGCCTCGTTCATCAGGCGCATCGCCTCGGCCTCGATCTCGGCGCGCACGCGCATCGCCATCGACTTGATCTTGTCGGCGTCGGCATCGGCCTCCGCCTGGGCGCGAAGCGCATGGCCGCGGTCTGCGCTGGCGGCCTTCTCGGCCTGCGCGGCCGAAGTCAGTCGCAGTGCGTCGCGCTCGGCGACGAGCGCGGCGCCGATCAGGTCGATCGTCTTCCTGCGCTCGGCGACCTCGACCTCGCGTGCCGTGAAGACCTTCTCCTCGGCGGAGATGGCGAGCGCGCGGGCAACTTCGGCTTCGGCCTGTGCCTCGCTCTGCGACTTGCTCTCACGGGCGATGGCGATGGCGCGCTTCTGCTCGGCCAGTTCCATCGTCATGCGGCGCTCGATCTCGGCGCCCTGGATCGTGCGTTCCTTGCCGATTCGCTCCTGCTCGATCGTCTGCTCCGAGCGGATGCGGGCGGCGTCGATCGTCTGCCGGGCGGTGATCTGCGCACCTTCGGAGGCCTGCTGGCGCTGGGCCTGCTCGGTGGCCACCTCGGAGCGCTGGCGGGCGCGCGCGATCTCGACCTCGCGCTGTTGGCTCAGCCGCGCGTACTCGCTTTCACGGTCGATTTCGAGCGAGAGCTTCTCGGCCTCCAGGTTCTTGTTGCGGATCGCGATCAGCGTGTCCTGTTCGACGTCGTTGCGCTGCTTCTTGCGGTGCTCGATCTGCTCGGTCAGGCGGGTCAGGCCCTCGGCGTCGAACGCATTGCTCGGGTTGAAGAACTCCATGCCGGTCTGGTCGAGCTGCGTCAGCGACGCCGCCTCGAGCTCGAGCCCGTTCTTCGTCAGGTCGCCGGCGACCGCCGCACGGACGCGCTTGACGTACTCGCCGCGCTGCTCGTGCAGTTCCTCCATGCTCATCGTCGCGGCCACCGTGCGCAACGCGTCGACGAACTTGCCTTCGAGCAGTTCCTTGAGCTTCTCCGGCTCGAGCGTGCGCAGGCCCAGCGTCTGCGCCGCATCGGCGACCGCCTGCGCCGTCGCCTGCACCCGCACATAGAACTCGGCGACGACGTCGACGCGCAAGCGGTCGCGCGTGATCAGCGCCTTGTCGCGGCCGCGGCTGACTTCGAGCCGCAGCGTGTTCATGTTGACCGGGATCACGTCATGGACGATAGGCAGCACGAACGCGCCGCCGCCGAGCACGACCTTCTGGCCGCCGAGGCCCGTGCGGACGAAGGCGCGCTGCTTCGAACTGCGCAGATAGAGCCAGTGCATCAGCCACACGACGATGGCCACGACGATCGCCAGCGCGATCATGCCGAGGACGAATGTTCCGAACTGACCGCCATTCATGGCCTTCTCCTTCTATCGTTGAATGCGCTTGAACTGCCGCGTGGTCTCGGTCAGCGCTATTTCGACCGGCAGGCGCTCCATGCTCGAGGCGCCG
>JBDTCA010000044.1:0-3667 GCA_039923815.1 Caldimonas sp.
CTGGCGCCGGGCGAGCCGCAGTCGCACCGAGACCTCGGCCTGGCGCTGGCGCAGGCGGCGCAGCCGCAGCGCGCCGTCGAGCGCCTCTACGCCGTCGTCACCGGCGCCTGGGACCCGCGCTTCGCCGACATCGACCTCATCGCACTGACCGAGCTCAACGCCGTCGTCGAGAAAGCGCGCCGCGATGGCCGGCCGGTCGACACCACGGCGATCGAGCCGCGCCTGCTGAAGAACATGCCGCTCGACGTGCGCGTCGTGCTCGCCTGGGACGCCGACAACACCGACGTCGACCTGCACGTGATCGATCCGAACGGCGACGAGGTCTACTACGGTCGCGCCCTGTCGTACCAGGGTGGTGCGATCACGCACGACGCCACCGGCGGCTATGGCCCCGAGGAGTTCGCGCTGCGTGTGGCCAAGCCGGGAAAGTACCGCGTCGAGGCGAACTTCTTCGGCCACCGCCAGCAAGTGTTGACGACCAGCACCGGGCTGATGCTGTGGCTCTCGAGCGGCTTCGCGACGCCGCAGCAGCAGGATCAGCGCACGACGATCCAGGTCAGGAGCGAACGCGGCGAACGCGTCGTCGTCGGCGAGTTCGAGGTCAGGCGATGACCCCACCGCATCTGCACGCGTCTACAGTCGAGCCTCGTCGATCCGAACCCACGAGGAGCCCCGTGATGAAGCCGATGATCCGCGCTGGCCTGGCTGTTTTTCTGTTGCTGGGCGCGCTTTCGAGTGCATGGGCCCAGGCGTCGCGCTTCGTCGGGACCTGGCTGGTCGAGATCCATCACTCGAAACGCCCGCGGGCGATGATCGTCACCCAGCAGGGCGAGACGCTTCGCGCCCGCTTCGGTTCCCAGGAGTCCGGCACCCGCATCGGTCTCGCCACGGCGGTGCTCGACGACGGCGGCACGCTGACCTTGACCACCAATTCGGAAAGCGTTGCCGTGCTGAAGGTGGTCGACGACAACACGCTGCAAGGCACGTTCACGCCGCGCGCCGGCAAGCAGTCGAATCTCACCGCCATCCGGTCGACGCCGGAGGCCCTGGCCGCGCTCGCTGCACCCGGTGCGGCCAACGCCGTCGCCCCGAACGCGGCACCCCGAAGCTTCCTGCCCAAGGCCGAGATCGAGGCGCTCGCCCTCGGCAAGAAATGGAGCTTTCGCCGCACCGACTCGGGAGACCATGTCCGCTGGGACCTGCGCGAAGGCGGCGCCTTGTTCGGCAACAACAACTCCACCAACCAGAAGGACGCGGGCACCTGGACCGTCAACGATCAGGGCCATCTGTGCCTGAAGTGGCGTGGCGGCTCGACCGATCGCTGCGTGGCGTTGATGCGCGAAGGTGACCAGCTGAAACTGGTCGACGCCGTGGTGCCCGGACCGGGCGCCGATCTCACCGTCGAATAGCGGACCGGCCTAGCGCGACTCCGTGCTGGCCTTGGCCTGCGCCGCGAGTTGCGGCGCAACAGGCTCGATCTTGTTCTCGCGCATGTAGTCGTTCATGTCGCGCCAGCCGGCGAACACGGCAGCGCGGTCGGCCTTCTTGTAGATCACGAAGCAGTCCTCGATGGCCCGACCGGCATGACGGCATGCGCCGCCGATGGCCTTGCCGTCAGCGTCCCGGGCGCCTGCGATCTTCTCGGCCGAATCGATGCCGAGCTGGTCGCAACCGGCCACCAGGAAGGCACCGGCAAAGGCGAGGAGAAGGGTGAAGCGGCGCATGGTGATCAGATGTCTGCGCCTCTTTATCGGCGCCGGGCCGGATGACTTGAATGGGCCCGGAGCAGATCTCAACCTCAGGTCATGACCATCGCCCGCAGCCGCTGCACCCGCTCCTCGGTGGCGGGGTGCGTCGAGAACAGGTTCGCGAGGCCGCCGCCGTGGAGCGGATTCATGATCATCATCTGCGCCGTCGCCGGGTTGCGTTCGGCCGTCGGCATCGGCGTTCCGCGCGCATAGGCGTGGATCTTCTCGAGCGCTGAAGCGAGCGCCTGCGGATCACCCGAGAGCTCGGCGCCGCCGCGGTCGGCCTCGAACTCGCGGGCCCGGCTGATGGCCATCTGGATCAGGCTGGCGGCGAGCGGCGCCAGCAGCGCGACGGCGAGGCCGGCGATCGGGTTCGACCGGCCCTCGCTGTTGCGACCGCCGAAAAACATCGCGAAGTTGGCGAGCATCGAGATCGCGCCGGCCATCGTGGCGCTGACGGTCGAGATGAGGATGTCGCGGTGGGCCACGTGCGTCAGCTCGTGCGCCATCACGCCGCGCAGTTCGCGGGCGGTCAGCACCTGCAGGATGCCGGTGGTGGCGGCCACCGCGGCGTGCTCGGGATTGCGGCCGGTCGCGAACGCGTTCGGCGCCGCCTCGTCGATCAGGTAGACCCGCGGCATCGGCAGGCCGGCCTTCTGCGCCAGCTCGGCGATCATGGAATAGAACTGCGGCGCCGAGGTGGCATCGACCTCGCGCGCCTTGTACATCTTCAGCACCAGCTTGTCGGAGAACCAGTAGCTGAAGAAATTGAGGCCCACGGCGACGACGAGCGCGATCAGCATGCCCTGCTGGCCACCGACGAACGAGCCGAGCGCCATGAAGAGCGCGGTGATCGCCGCCATGAGCACGGCGGTCTTCATCAGATTGAACATCGGTCCCTTTCTTGTGGTCACGCGCCGTGGCGGCGCTGAAGACCCGGTAGATGCGGGCGCCACGCCCGAGTTCAAACGGCCGTCGCGCGGGCCTCGAACACGGCGCCGACCTGCGGCGCCCGACCACGCAGGAAGTCGGCAGCCGGCAACCGACGGCCACCGGCACGCTGCAGTTCGACGAGGTCGATGCTGCCTTCGCCGCAGGCCACGGAGAGCACGTCGCCCACCGCCAGCACCTCACCCGGCACGCCGCCGCGCCCGGGCCGCGCGATGCCGCGCCAGCAGGTGATCACGTCGCCATCCAGCGTGCTGCGCGCGCCTGGAAAGGGATCGAAGGCGCGCAGGCGGCGCTCGGTCGCTACGGCGCTTTCGCGCCAGTCGATCACCGCCTCGGCCTTGTCGATCTTGTGTGCATAGGTGACGCCGGCTTCGGGCTGGGCACGGCCGGCGAAGCCGCCCTGGGCGAGCTCGGCGAGCGCGCGCACGACCAGCAACGCACCGCACTCCGACAGGCGCGCCAGCAGCGTCGCCGCGGTGTCGTCGTCGGCGATCGCGACCTGCTCGGCGAGCAGCATCGCGCCGGTGTCGAGCCCGGCGTCCATCTGCATGAGGGTGACGCCGGTGGTGTCATCGCCGGCTTCGATGGCGCGCTGGATCGGCGCCGCACCGCGCCAGCGCGGCAGCAGCGACGCGTGGATGTTCAGGCAGCCGTGCGGCGGCAGGTCGAGCGTCCACTGCGGCAGCAGCAGACCGTAGGCGGCGACGATCATCACATCGGGGTGCGCTGCGTCGAGCGCGGCTTGCGCCGCTTGCGCGTCGGCCACGAACTTGCCGTCGAGGCGAAGGCTCCGGGGCTGCGCCACGTTCATGCCGTGCTCCAGCGCGAACGCTTTGACCGGCGCGGCGTTCAGCTTCATGCCGCGTCCCGCGGGCCGGTCGGGCTGTGCCAGGACCAGCACGACCTCGTGGCCCGCCGCATGCAGGCGGTCCAGTGCCGAGCGGGCGAACTCCGGCGTGCCGGCGAAG
>JBDTCA010000045.1:0-7122 GCA_039923815.1 Caldimonas sp.
TGGCCACGCCGACAGCGATCATGGCCGGCACCGGCGTGGCCGCACGGCACGGCATTCTCATCAAGGACGCTGAAGCGCTCGAGATCGCGCACGCGATCCGGGTCGTGGCGTTCGACAAGACGGGCACCCTGACCGAAGGCAAGCCGTCGCTGGTCGACGCTGTACCCGTCGACGGCACGCGTGATTCCCTGCTTGCCTCTGCCGCGGCGATCCAGGCCGGCAGCGAGCATCCCTTGGCGCGCGCCGTGCTGGTGACCGCCGAGGCGGAAGGCATCGTCGCACCGCGTGCGTCGGATGTGCGCGCGCTGCCCGGCCGCGGCATGGCCGCCCAAGTCGAAGGTCGACCGCTGCGTTTGGGCAGCTCGCGCCTGATGGAGGAGCTCGGTGTCGACTGTTCGGCACTTCGCGCGCAGGCCGGCCACCTCGCCGCCGAGGGTCGAACCGTCTCCTGGCTCGCCGACGTCACCCAGCCACCGCGCCTGCTGGGTCTGCTTGCCTTCGGCGATGCCGTCAAGCCCAGTGCAGTGGCTGCCATTGCCCGCCTGCGTTCCATCGATGTGCAGTCCGTTCTCGTGACGGGCGACAACCGCGGCAGCGCCAACGCTGTCGCCGCTGCGGTCGGCATCGATCGCGTCGAGGCCGAGGTCCTGCCCCAGGACAAGGCCGCCATCATCGACACATTGAAGCAGGGCGGGCAGGTCGTCGCGATGGTCGGCGACGGCATCAACGACGCGCCGGCACTCGCTGCGGCCGACGTCGGCATCGCCATGTCCACCGGCACGGACGTGGCCATGCACGCTGCGGGCATCACGCTGATGCGCGGCGACCCGGCGCTCGTCGCCGACGCGATCGACATCTCGCGCCGCACCTATCGCAAGATCCGCCAGAACCTGTTCTGGGCATTCGCGTACAACGTCGTCGGCATTCCGCTGGCGGCGTTCGGGCTGCTGAATCCGGTCATCGCAGGCGCGGCGATGGCCCTGAGCAGCGTCAGCGTCGTCTCGAACGCCTTGCTGCTCCGCCGCTGGAAAGGTCAATCGCGATGAGCACCTCGATGAACATCGGGCAGGCAGCCAGCCAGGCCGGCGTGTCCGCCAAGATGGTCCGCCACTACGAGTCGCTCGGCCTGTTGCCGAAAATTGCTCGCACCGACTCCGGCTATCGACAGTACGAAGACCGGGACGTGCACACATTGCGCTTCATCCGGCGTGGCCGCGACCTGGGCTTCAGCATGGCGGAGATCGCCGACCTGCTCAAGCTCTGGCAGAACCGGCGCCGGGCCAGCGCCGACGTGAAGCGGATCGCACTCGCTCACGTGGCCGATCTCGATCGGCGGATGGCGGAGATGGCGGCCATGAAAAAGACGCTGGAGAATTTGGCTGATTGCTGCAAGGGCGACGATCGTCCCGGCTGTCCGATCCTGGACGAGCTTGGCAGCGAGACCCGACCGGCGGAAAAGACCGTGCACGCCGGGTCGAGGACGCTGTAAACCGTCGCGATTCAGGCCCTGCGTGATGCCGACGGAAGTTTCGGACCTGTCCGGGTATTGATCAGGTACGTGACGATGACCACCACGATGACCGCGGCCTGCGCCAGCAGGGTCTGCAGCGACGGATGAATGCCGAGCACGTCGATGCGCGGGAAGGCGACCGGATCCACCGAGAGCACGCCGGCCTCCTGTAGCGCGGCCATGCCCTTGCCAGCGAGCACGACCGCCAGCACGGCGACGAGCAGGGAGCTCGCAGCGAAGAATTTGCCGATCGGCAGGCGGGCACTGGTGCGAAGCAGTACGGCAGCGAGGATGCCGAGCACGACGATGCCGCTCCCCAGTCCGGCCAGCAGCGGCAGGCCGTTGCCCGGTGACCAGAGCGCGGCGTAGAAGAGAACCGTCTCGAAGACTTCGCGGTACACCGCGACGAACGACAACCCGAACAGCAGCCACGCCGTGCGTTGGTTCAGTGCTGCCGATAGCTTGGCCTGGAGATAGACCTGCCAGCGTCCGGCGACGCTCTTCTGGTGCATCCACATGCCGACGCCCAGGAGGACGACCGCGGCGAAAAGCGAAGAGAAGCCTTCGGTGAGCTCGCGACTGGCACCGCTGACGCCGACGAGGTAGGTCGCGGCCAGCCAGGTAGCGCCGCCGGAGGCCAGGGCGATTGCCCAGCCGGCGTGGACGTAGGGCAGCACGTCGCGGCGCTCGGCCTTGCGCAGGAAGGCGATCATGGCGACGACCACCAGCAGTGCCTCGACGCCTTCGCGCAGAAGAATCGTGAGCGCACCGACGAACGTCGACACCGCATCGCTTTCGGACGGCGCCAGCCGCGAGTCGACGCGATCGAACAGTGCGAGCAGCGTGGCGGCGGTCGATTCGACTTCGGGGGTCGTGCCTGTGGCCACTTTCGAGCGGTACCTGCCCATCGCCGTTTCGACCTCGCCCATCAAGGCGGCGTCACGCACCTTCAGGGCCGGCTCGAGAGGCTCGAAGCCGTCGAGATACGCGGACAGTGCAAGCCGCGTCGCGGCAGGCCGATCGCCAGCGCGAGCGGCCGCCACGCTCTCCGTCAGCCTGGCCCTCGTCAGCGATGTCGGTTGGGTGCCGCCGCCTGCCAGCTCGGCGGGGTGGCTGCGCGCCCAGGCCATCACTTGCGCCGCCGTGGCCGGCGGGATCTTCGTGGCCAGTGCGCTCTCGGTGGTCTGCGCCAGGCCGTCGAGCGTGCCGATGACTTCGCGTGCCGCAGGCGCCGACGTCCATGTGGCGGCCCCGGCCTTCCTTTCCGCATCGGAATACGCCAAGGTTCCGGCAAAGAAGGCCAGCGCCCAGCGATCTTCATCGGACAGCGACGCCTTGAAACTCGGCATGGCCGTGCCACTCACGCCTTGGGAGATGACCTGGTACAGGGCAGCGACCGATCGCTCGCGCGCCCGAGACCGATCCGCCAGATCCGTCGGGTGCGGACTCAGCTTGGCGGCGAGCGGCCCGTTGGCATGACCGCTCGGGCCGTGGCAGGCGGAGCACTGCGACGAAAAGAGAGCGGCGCCACGAGCGACATCGGGTGCGCGGGTCGGCGACAGCGGAAAGGGATAGGCCTTCAGCAGCCCGCTCGCCAAGGCGTGCGCCTTCTCGGCAACGGCGCGCGGTTCGGCCTTCCCGGCGACGAGTGACTTCAACGCTTGCGCGTCCGCCTGCAAGCGCGAGCGCCCGGCGCTCTCGGGCAGCGTCGACATTGCACTTGCGGCCGCCTGCGCGAACTCCGTCATCTCGGTGTATTCCGATTCGCGGACCACCTTGCCGTCGGCCACCGCGCCCGCGTAATCGACGGCGATGTAGTCGAGCAACTGCCAGGCGCGCCGTGCCGTCTCGGTGACATCCGGTTCGGCTGCGCGCGCCCCGATGACCGGCACCAGCAGGGCCAGGGCCAGGGCCAAGGAGAAGAATCCCCACAAGCGGGTGGGCTTCATGGACACCGATCTGAATCTAAGTGAGAACTATTATCGATGGGAAGCGAGAACTGTGCTCGGCTTTCGGCATCGGCAACCTCACACCGAGGCAATCGGAGAGGCGCCCGAAGAGCGGCAAGGCGTTCGCGACGACCGCCAGCGCTTCGCCCAGGTCCGAGCGGTCTGCGCATCCGAATGAAGCTCACCGTCGTATCCTGGGCCGGTGAATCGCAGCGGCCGAAACCGGAAAGGACTGACTGGCGCCGTGCTGTCTCGGTCACGGCGCCTGATTGCGAGCCTGCTTCTCCTGGCCGTGCCCGTGTTTGGACTGTCCGGCCTCATCAGCGGGCTGCTCGGGGTCCAGCACCGCCACGACACGGTCCAGATCACCGCTGACAGCCTGGTCGGTTGGCAGGACTTCCGTCGTCCCACTGGCGCGAGAACTGCCCGACAGCCGCATAGCCATCTGTTCTGGGTGCGGCACCATCATTCGACCAGCGATGCCTCCGTCGTTGCGCTCGACGGCGGGCCGCAGGAATCGTCGCCGAGCGATGCCGCATCCGCCACGGTCGGCACGGTGACGCTGGCGACGGCAGGCGCGCTCGCGATCCTCTACAAACCGAACGAATCGTCTTCGAAGTGGCCGCGTTGCGGCCCATTTCGCGTCGCGACGCTGGCGGTCGAGCCGCCCGAACGGCCGCCCAGAGCCTAGCTTCGCCAGTCGCCTGTTCAGGCGCATGCGGCGCCCCGCACTGCGGAGCGCCGGCCACCCGTTTGTTTTCGACGAGGCCTTGCCCTGTCACGTGCCCTGCACGGGCGGTGGCCGAGCCGCCTCGGGCACGACCTTCAAGGACACCTCATGTTCAACCCATTCAACGATGCCTCGCGTCGCCCTCCCTTTCATCGAACGGCATTGGCCGCAGCCACCGTCGCGTGCCTCGCAACCCTCGCCAGCCCGCTCGCCTATGCCGGTGGCGAGCAAATTCTCGAAAAGATCGAGATCACCGGAAGCTCGACCAACCTGATCGGCGTGGCCGATTCGGCCAACGTCGGCACGGTCACGCAAAAGCAGCTCGAAGCCCGCACCGTCTATCGACCTGGCGAGCTGCTCGAAAGCGCGCCTGGCCTGGTCGTCAGCCAGCACAGTGGCGAGGGCAAAGCGAATCAGTTCTATCTGCGCGGCTTCAACCTCGACCACGGCACCGACCTGCGCACTACCGTCGACGGCATGATCGTCAACCAGCGTTCTCACGCGCACGGCCAGGGCTGGACCGATCTGAACTTCATCATTCCCGAACTCGCGACCGGGCTCCAGTACAAGAAAGGTCCCTACTACGCGAGCGAGGGCGACTTCTCGTCCGCCGGAGCGGTGAGCCTCAGCTACGCCAACGCCCTGCCCAAAGGAATTGCGAGTGTCGGCCTCGGCGGTGAGGGCTATCGACGCGCGTTGATCGCGAACTCGAATGCGCTCGGGCCAGGGACGGTCCTCTATGCCCTGGAAGCCATGCACAACGATGGTCCGTTCGTGCACCCCGACGACTACGGCAAGGTCAACGGCGTGCTGCGCTACAGCCAGGGCGACGTCGCCAATGGTTTCAACTTGAGTGGCATGTACTACCGCGCCAAATGGAACGCCACCGACCAGATCCCCCAGCGCGCCATCGACAGCGGTCTGATCTCGAACCGATTCGACGCCATCGATCCGAGCGATGGCGGCAGCTCGCACCGCTACAGCATCTCCGGTGAATGGCACCGCTCGAACGAGACGAGTTCGACGAAGGTCAATGCCTACTTCGTCGGCTGGCAGCTCAAGCTGTTTTCGAACTTCACCTATTTCCTCGACGACCCCGTCAACGGCGACCAGTTTCACCAGCCCGACAAGCGCACGACCAGTGCCGTCAACGCCAGCCACACCTGGCAGATGCCCTGGGGCGGACACGACTCCGAAACGACCGTCGGCATCCAGGTCCAGAACGACAACATCTTCAACGGCCTCTACAGCACCAAGGCGCGACAGATCGTGTCCACGACGCGGGCCGATCACGTCGTCGAAGGCAGCGTCGGCGTCTATGCGGAAAACTCGACCCGGTGGACCGACTGGTTTCGCACGGTGCTGGGTGCGCGCGCCGACTACTACCGCTTCGACATCAAGAGCGACAACCCGGCCAATTCCGGCAAGGCCCATGACAGCATCGCCAACCCGAAGCTGAGCCTCATCTTCGGCCCCTGGGCCAAGACCGAGTATTACGTCAACCTCGGCGGCGGCTTTCACAGCAACGACGCGCGCGGCTCGACGATCACGGTCGATCCGAAGACGGGCGATCCGGCCGACAAGGTGCCGCCGCTGGTTCGCTCCAGGGGCTATGAAGTCGGCGCGCGAACGTCGCTCATCCCGGGGCTTCAGACGTCGCTTTCGGTCTATCGCCTGGACTTCGATTCGGAGCTGACCTTCGCCGGCGACGCCGGTACGACACAGGCCGGCCGGCCGAGCACGCGGACCGGCTTCGAGTTCGCCAACTACTACAAGCTGCAGGACTGGCTGACGGTCGATGCCGACATCGCGTTTGCTCGCGCACGGTTTCGCGATGCCGATCCGACAGGCCAGCGCATTCCCGGCTCCGTCGAAGGCGTGGCTTCTTTGGCGCTGGCGGTCGATCACGTCGGGCCCTGCTTCGGCGCCTTGCAGTTCCGCTATTTCGGACCGCGGCCCTTGCTCGAAGACAACAGCGTGCGCTCGAAGAGCACGGCAACCGTCAACGGCCGGATCGGCTACAAGTTCACCAAGGACGTGCGGATCGAGCTCGAGGGCTTCAATCTGACGAACCGGAAGGCCTCGGCGATCGATTACTACTACACCTCGCGCCTGCCGGGCGAGCCGGTGGCAGGCGTCAACGACGTCCACTTTCACCCGATCGAGTCGAGGTCGTTTCGAATCACCTTCAACGCGAACTTCTGAGATCGTTTTCGTCCCTTGTTCGCGTGGTGATTGATGACACAGCTGCATGGTTCGCGTCCGGGCGCTACCGTGCAGCGGTATGGATGCGTTGCACCCAATGAGGAATCAAATGAACGACATCGCCCCCATCAAATGGCTCGACGCACCGGAGGAGCACGACTACCCGGCGGCCCAGTCGTACCTCGAGCTCATCTACGAGGAAGCGATCGTCCGGAAATACCTGCAACAGCTGAGGGCTGCCGGCATGTCGACGTTCATGGCGAAGGACATTTTTCGAGCGTCGGCGCTGTCGCTGCTCGGGATCAGCAATGAGCGCGTCGAACGCGACCGCCAGAAGGTCGCCTCGGGAAAGCTCTTGTCGCCGCTGCTGCTGGTGAGAGATTCGAACAACGGCAGGGTGATCGTCGCCGACGGTTACCACCGCCTGTGCGCGGTCTACTCCTACGACGAAAGTGCGGTGATCCCGTGCAAGATCGTCTGATCGGCAACAGCGAGGCACCATTTCGCGTGCGCTGGTAAGAAGTTTCAGACGACGATGGCTGCGAGCGCTGGAACGAGGGTGGCCGGCATGGCGACCATGCCGACCTTCAGAAACTGCCAGGCGCTGACGTTCTCGCCCTCGCGGCGGATCGCAATCAACCACAGTATCGTGGCGAGCGACCCCGTCACCGACAGATTGGGCCCGAGGTCGACGCCGATCATGACCGCGCTTCGGACGAGCGGCGTGG
>JBDTCA010000046.1:0-5233 GCA_039923815.1 Caldimonas sp.
TTCTCGGAGCGCGCGCGCCTCGACGCCGAAGCCGGCGGCCATGGCAACCAGGTGATCTGGCGCTATGTCGGGCTTGCGAGCGGCGGCTTGCTGCCGGCTGGTCCGGCGCAGATGGCGGCGGTGACCACCAAGTCGTTCACGACCATGGACACATGGCTGTCGAACCTGCTCACCAGCGCACCCAAGTCATCGCTCAATGCCGAGCGCACGCAGGCCCAGGTGATCGCGGCCAAGCCTGCCGCTGCAGTCGACTTCTGCTTCCTGTCGACCGACGTCAATTTCACGACGCCGATCACCGACAAGGCGACCTGCGACGCCGATGCCAAGCTGGCGTATTTCACGTCGCCGCACCAGGTCGCCGGCGGACCGCAGACGGAGAACATCCTCAAGTGCCAGCTCAAGCCGCTGGTCTTCGCCGACTACACCGGCGTCACCTTCACGGCGGGGCAGCAATCCCGCCTCGGCACGGTGTTTTCGGGTGGTGTCTGCGACTGGTCCAAGCCGGGGGTGGGTCAGCAGGACCCGAGCTCGCCACTGACCTTCCAGGCCGGGCCCGGCGGCGTGCCGCTGCCGGCCGCACCCACTTCGACGGCGATCTAGCGGTCGTGCCGAACGCCGGCCTGCCGGTTAGCCGCGATTCACTGTAGGAGCGCGCCGCAGCACCCGCTGCGGCGCGCTGCCTTGTGCAGCCCGGGCGCTCAGAATGAGTAAGGTCGCAACCTCAAGCACGGGTACCGCCCTCGGTCCGTTGCCAACATTCACACTCAAAGGAAGACCATGGCCAGCAAGAAATCGTCGTCGTCGAAGAACCCGTCCCGCAAGCCTGGCGTCGATGCCGCGCACGCCGCTGTCCAGCCGAGCCTGCACCTGAAGTCCGGGGAAACCCAGCGCTATGGCGAGGTCGTCCCGATGCCACACGGCATGCCGAGCGATGTCGTCAAGAAGAGCGTTGCGGCGCTCAACCAGACGCTCGCCGACACCATGACGCTGCGCGACATGTACAAGAAGCACCACTGGCAGGTCGTCGGCCCGACGTTCAACCAGCTGCACCTGCTGTACGACACCCATTTCGAGGCACAGGTCGAGCTCGTCGACATCCTCGCCGAGCGCGTCCAGATCCTGGGCGGCATCGCGTTGGCCATGGCCGGCGACGTTGCCGAGGAGACCCGTATCCCGAGGCCGCCACGTGGCCGCGAGCCGGCGTCGGTACAGCTGTCGCGCCTGATCGACGCCCACACGATGATCCTGAAGCAGGCGCGAGAGGCGGCCGACAAGGCGGAAGACGCGGGTGACTCGGGCACCAACGACGTGCTCGTCAGCAACGTGGTGCGCACCAATGAGCTGCAGGTGTGGTTCCTGTCGGAACATCTGGTGGCCGCGTCGCCGATCTAGGAAGGACCAGACCGCCTGAATTTCGGTGGCGAGCCGAGCCTCAGCATCGATCCACGGTGATTCACGCTCGACGCCGCAATTTGTCGGGTCGCACGTCCGGCTGAGCGAGACGCTCGGTCTCCTCCCGGAACCGCATATCCATGGCCGACTCGGACAAGAACGATTCCGCGTTCGGCCCCTCGCTCTGGATCGCGACCGGCCTGCTGCTCACCGTGCCCGTCGCGCCGATACTGAAGTACCTCGTCGGCGCTTCTCCAGTCTGGGTCTTCGCGGCCGGTGCGGTCGCCATCGCCGTGCTCGCCGACTGGATCCGGCGCGCCACCGAGCAAGCCGCGAAGAGCCTGGGTCCGGCCATCGGCGGCTTGATGACGGTGAGCTTCGGCAGCATTGCCGAGCTCGTTCTGGCCCTGTTCGTCCTGGCGGCCGGCAAGGCCGACGTCGTCAAGGCGCAGATCACGGGATCGATCCTCGGAACCAGCCTCCTGGGCCTCGGGATCGCCATCGTCGTAGGCACGCTGGGACGAGAGCGGCTGCGATTCAATCGTGAGCGTGCCGGCCTGCTCGCAAGCATGCTGATACTCGCCGTGATCGCGCTGCTGCTGCCTGCCGTCTTCGATCTGTCGCAGCGCTCACTCGCGGGGTCTCCGAGGATGGTCGACGAGGAAGATCTGAGCCTGGGGGTGTCGATCGTCCTCGTGATCCTTTACGCGGCGAATCTCGCCTATACCCTCGTCACCCACCGCGACGTCTTCGCACCCGACGAACCGCGCGACACCGAAGGCGCCTGGCCGATGGCGGTCTCGATCGGCGTCCTCGTCGGCGCAACCGCGCTGGTCGCCTTCGAGGCGGAAGCGGTGTCGGCGGCGCTCGAGGCGACCGCGGCCAGCCTCGGTCTCTCGGACATCTTCGTGGGCGTCGTCGTGCTGGCGTTGGTCGGCACTGCATCCGACCTCTTTTCCGCGGCGTGGTTCGCGCGCCGCGGCAAGATGGGACTGGCGCTCAACATCTGCGTGGGATCGTCGGTTCAGGTGGCCCTGGTCGTCGCGCCCCTGCTCGTCATCGCATCCTGGATCCTCGGCAAGCCGATCACGCTGGTCTTCGGCAATCCGCTCGACCTGTTTGCCATCGCGGGCACGGTCTTCATCGTCAATGCCATCTCGAGCGATGGCGAAGCGACGTGGTTCGAAGGCGTGCTCCTGATCGGCGTCTACGTCTTGCTGGGGATGGCGTTCTTCTTTCTCAGTCGCCCGGCATGACGCCGCCGTGACGCTGCCGCCACCCGACATGAGCATGATCTTCTTCGACGGCTGGCCGAGCTTGGCGCGAACGTTCGTGATCGGTGTGCTCGCGTATGTCGGACTCGTGTTCTTCCTGCGAGTCTCGGGCAAGCGAACCCTGTCGAAGATGAATGCCTTCGACTTCGTCGTCACTGTTTCGCTCGGCTCGACGCTCGCGACCGTGCTGCTGAATCGCAGCGTGCCACTTGCCGACGGGCTCACGGCGTTCGCCGTGCTTATCGCCCTGCAGTTCGGTGTCACCTGGCTGAGCGTGCGCGTCGGCTGGCTGCGTCGTTTCATGACGGGCGAGCCACAGATGCTTTTTTATCGTGGCGCGTTCCTGGCCGAACCGATGCGGGCCTGTCGGGTGACGCAGGCAGAGGTCCTGGCGGCGATTCGATCGAGCGGCCATCTCGACTTGTCGAAGGTCGGCGCCGTGGTCTTCGAGACCGACGCCTCCCTCAGCATCATCGATGGCACTGGCGCGATGGCGCACTCGTCTCTCGGAGACGTCAAAGACGTGCCCCACGGTTGAGAACGGCGCCCCGCCAGCCCAGAGGCTTCTCCCGTCGACAGCCGTGCCCGACGCGTCGACCGATTCTGGAGGCCAGTGACTTTCAGGCTCGCACGGAAGGGCGGTCGCGCGCCCCTCGGCTTAGGCAACGGTGCGGCGGACGAAACCTCCGAGCGAAGGTGTGTCGTGGGCAAGTCGCTTCGACGCTTTAACGGCCAATCGCGCGGAGCGCGGCTGTGCGCAGCTCACCACAACTGCCGACCCTGCAACCCTGATTCGTTGGTGCGCCCGGCAGGTATCGAACCTGCAACCCCTGCCTTCGGAGGGCAGTACTCTATCCATTGAGCTACGGGCGCAGCGGGCTCGCATTCTATGCGCGGGCTCGCCCCACAGCCCGCGCGACGTTGCCGTGTAGCCCGGGCCGACAGGGGTCGGGCCCTATAATTTCGGGTTCGAAGCGAGCCGATTTTCACGGTGGCGTATCCGCCCCGCAGTCGCGCTTTTCGCATACCGCCCCGAGGATTTGATGACCGAAGCGCACGACCCGAAAGACATCGATGGCCCGCACGAAGGCCCCATCAAGACGCCGAAGCAGCTCATCCTTGCCGTTCTGTATGCCTTCGTGGTTCCGATCTTCGGCATCGTGCTGCTGGTGATGTTCGTGACCACCGACAAGCGACCGGCGGCCGGCAGCGATGCGCTCGGGGCCGCCGCCGTCTCGGCTCGCATCCGCCCCGTGGGCGTCGTCGAGATTCGTGACTCGAACGATGCGGCCTCGATGAAGACCGGCGACCAGGTCTTCGCGGCCCAGTGCACGGCCTGTCACACAGCGGGCCTGCTCGGCTCGCCGAAGTTCGGTGACGCCGACGCCTGGGCTCCGCGCATCAAGACCGGCTACGAGGCACTCCTTCATTCGGCCCTGGCAGGCAAGGGCCAGATGCCACCACAAGGTGGCGGCGACTTCAGTGACTTCGAGATCGGCCGTGCGGTTGTCTACATGGCCAACAAGGCCGGCGCAAAGTTCGCCGAGCCGTCGGCGCCGGCAGCCTCTGCCGTCGTGGTCGGCGCGTCGGCGCCGATGGCCGACGCCAATGCCGGCACGCCGGTCGCGCCGCAAGTCGCAGGACTCAATGGCCAAGTCCAGAACGCCGTTCCCCATGCCGTGCCCGACAGCGCACCGGCAGTGCAGGTTGCTGCAGCCACGGCAACGACAACCCCGGTCGTCACCGCCGCAGTGCCCGCTGCTGCCGGAGCCGCGCCGGCGCTGTACACGCAGGGTTGCAGTGTCTGCCATGCCGCTGGCATCGCGGGTGCGCCGAAATTCGGCGACAAGGCCGCATGGGCGCCCCGCATCGCGCAGGGCATCGACGCGCTGACCGCCAGCGCCATCAAGGGCAAGGGTGCGATGCCCCCGAGGGGCGGCACCACGGCGAGCGACGCAGAGATCAAGACCGTCGTCACCTACATGGTGAGCGCAGCCAAGTAGGCTAGGCTGCCGCCGGTCGAAGCTGGTAGCCGAAGCGTTCCACGAGCGCGTTGAACCGCACCTCGGCGGGCTGCCAGGCGCCACGCTCGACCAGATCAGCGGCGATGGCCATGTCGAGGGTGTGCACCAGGCCGAGACCGAGAGGGCTGGCCAGGAACAGCCGGCCCGACTCGTCCGTGAAGCTCTCGGTTGCGACGGAATCGATTCCCGTGTGGGTCACCAACGTCACGGCGCCACTGCCGTCGATGCTCAGACGCCAGACCCAGGGCGCGGCCTCGAGCTCGACGTAGACGCGCTGCGGGCCGTTCTGGAAGAACCATGCGCCGGCCGCGTCGGCAGCGTAGTTGCGCTCGATGAATTCGCGCAACTTGACATGCTCGATTCGGCTGCCCTTGAGCTGCGGGAACACGCCCGCCGCCTGCACGCGGTCGTCGCGCATGTACCAGTTGCCGCGGGCGTCAAGGGCGAGCCAGCCGTAGCAGTGCGGCACGCTGGGCCACTTCTTCAACGCCGCTTCGACGATCGCGTCCATTCGTTGATTCTGCGACGCAACGGCTACAGATG
>JBDTCA010000047.1:0-3296 GCA_039923815.1 Caldimonas sp.
AGTCTCGTCGGCTTCGTGCCCGGCCTGGCACGCGGCGCCGTCCTGGCGCTGGTGCCGGCGGTGATCGCGCTGGTGCTCGTGATCCGCTACGGCAACGAGACTCGCGACCGCGACCTGCGCGACCTCGACCTCGACCGCGTCGCCGAGCCCTAGGGCTTCGCGGCCGTGGCCGCAGCGGCGAGCCGGCGGCAGTGCGCGAAGGCGGCGTCGATCAGCCGCTCGTTCGCTTCCGGTGTGCGAAAGCCGGAGTGCGCCGAGAGCGTCACGTTCGGCAGCGTGGCGAGCACGTGGCCGGCCGGCAGCGGCTCGGCGTCGAAGACGTCGAGGCCGGCGTGCGCCAGCCGGCCGGAGCGCAGGGCCTCGACCATCGCCGCCTCGTCGACGAGGGCACCGCGCGCGGTGTTGACGAGGATCGCGCCCGGCCGCATGGCCGCCAGCCGTTGCCTCGACAGAAAGCCGCGCGTCGAGTCGTCGAGCAGCAAGTGCAGCGAGACGGCGTCGCTCTCGTCGAGCAGCCGTTCGATCGACACGAACTCGACGCCGGCCATTGCACGCGGGCTGCGGTTCCAGGCCAGCACCTTCATGCCGATGCCGAGGGCGAGCCGCGCCACCTCGGCGCCGATGCCGCCGAAGCCGACCAGCCCGAGCGTCTTGCCGCCGAGCTGCATCCCTTCGCTGCGCGGCCAGCCACCGGCGCGCACGCCGCGGTCCATCAGCGCGAAATGGCGTGCCGCCGCGAACAGCAGGCCGATCGCGCATTCGGCGACAGCGGTGTCGCCGTAGCCCTTGATGACGTCGACCGAGATGCCGATGGCGGCGAGCTCTTCCGGGTTCATGTAGCTGCGCGCGCCGGTGCCCAGGAAGACCACGTGGGCGAGGCCGCGGCAGCGGCGCGCCACTTCGGTGGGCAGCGCGGTGTGGTCGATGACGGCGATCGGGGCCCCGGCGATCGCCTCGGGCAGCGCCTCGGGCGCAATGTCGGCGTTGCCGAAGCCAAGCTCGAGCTCCGGTGCGGCAGCGGCCAGCCGCTCGGCGATGGCGCGGAGCGCCGGGTTGGCATCGACGAAGGCGGCGCGCATCAGGCGAGGTCGGCCATGGCCTCGCCGAGCCGGATCGTGCGGCCCGGTTCCCATGCGGGGTTGAAGCGCAGGCCGTCCTTCGCGAACAGCAGCACCACCGTCGAGCCGAGCATGAAGCGGCCCATCTCGTCGCCACGCCTGAGTTTCACGTCGCCCTCGGGGTAGTGCCATTCGCGCACGCGCCGTGCCCGCGGCAGCCGAACGGCGCCGTGCCACACCGTCGCCATGCTGCCGACGATGGTGGCGCCGACGAGCGTGAGCACGAAGGTGCCGACGCCGGCCGACTCGAAGACGCACACGACCCGTTCGTTGCGGGCGAACAGGCCGGGCACGCCGCGCGCTGTCGTCGGGTTGACGGAAAACAGGCTGCCGGGCACGTAGATCATCCGCGTCAGCGTGCCGTCGCACGGCATGTGGATGCGGTGGTAGTCCTTCGGGCTCAGGTAGAGCGTGGCGAAGCTGCCGTCGTGGAAGTGCGCGGCCAGGGTCGGGTCGCCGCCGACGAGGGCACCGGTCGAATAGCGGTGGCCCTTGGCCTGCAGGATCTGGTCGTGCTCGATGCGACCGAACTGGCTGATCGTGCCGTCCACCGGGCAGATCAGATCGGCCTCGGCGAGCGGTCGCGCGCCGGCCTTCAGTGCCCGCGTGAAGAAGTCGTTGAAGCTCGCATACGACGCGATCTCCGGCACCGCCGCTTCGCTCATGTCGACGCCGTACTTGGCAACGAACCAGCGCACCAGGCGCGTCGTCGTGGTGCCGCGTTCGCGCGAGGCGACACGGCCGGCGAAGGCGGTGAGGCCGCGTTTGGGCAGCACGTATTGCGGCAGGACCTTGCGGCGATCGGACACGGGCGGCGGGCCTCGGCAAAGGCGCGAATTCTAGGCGGCGGCCGCGCCTTGGCTATCCTCGCCGCATGCCGGTCATCGACTTCAGCGCCGCCTCCGTCGAGGTCGCCCGCGGCCTCATCGGCGCCAGCCTCTTCGTGGCCGGCATCGGTGGCCGCATCGTCGAGACGGAGGCCTACGACGAGGCCGATGCGGCGTCGCACAGCTTTGCCGGTCGCACCGCCCGCAACGCGGCGATGTTCGGGCCGCCGGGCCGCGCCTACGTGTACCGCTCGTACGGCCTGCACTGGTGCTTCAACGTCGTCTGCATGCCGGCAGGTCACGGCGCCGGCGTGCTGATCCGCGCCCTCGAGCCGACCGCAGGGATCGATGCGATGCGCGAGCGCCGCGGTCTGCACGACGAGCGACTGCTCTGTGCCGGCCCGGGCCGGCTGTGCCAGGCCCTCGGCGTCACCCGCGAGCTCGACGGCCTGCGTCTCGACCGGGCGCCGTTCCGTGTCGTGGCGGCGAAAGACACGGCGCTCGTGGTCGCCGAAGGTGTGCGCATCGGCATCAGCAAGTCGCGCGAGCTGCCGTGGCGGTTCGTGCTCGCCGGATCCCGCTTTCTCAGCAAGCCGATGCCGGGTTCGCGGGCCGGTGGCGTGGCTTAATCTGCGGCTCGGTTTCAACGGGTCGCCGCCATGTTTCGCTCGCATGGTTCCTGACCCGTTTCACCTGGCGCTGAGCTGATCATGTGCAGAAACATCAAGACCTTGTTCAACTTCGAGCCGCCCGCGACCGAGCTCGAGATCCGCGATGCTTCGCTGCAGTTCGTGCGCAAACTGAGCGGCTTCGCGGTGCCTTCGCGCGCCAACCAGGCCGCCTTCGACCGCGCCGTCGAGGAGGTTGCGGTCGCGGCGCGCACGCTCATGGCCTCGCTCGTCACCCACGCCGAGCCGCGCAACCGCGAGGTCGAGGCGGACAAGGCGCGCGCCCGTTCGGCGGAGCGCTTCGGCACCCCGGCCTGAGCGATGCAACGTGCTGCAGTCGCGTTCTTGATGGCGGTCTGCGCAGGGCCTGGCGCTGCCGTGGGCCTGTGCAGCGCCGATGAACAGGCGATCTTTTCCTGCGTCGTGGCCGGCTCGGGCAAGACGGTGTCGCTGTGTGCCTCGAAGGCGCTGGAAAAGGGGCGCGGCACGCTTGCGTACCGCTTCGGTCGACCCGGCCGCATCGAACTCACGTTCCCCGACGCTGCTGCTGCCGGCGATTCGCTGGTGCAGTTTCGCCACGCTCACTACATGCGCTCGCGGGTCGACCGCACCGAGCTGTCGTTCACGCGCGCCGGCCACGACTACGCCGTCTTCGACTACTACGACGCCGACGAGAAGCCGCC
>JBDTCA010000048.1:0-4948 GCA_039923815.1 Caldimonas sp.
GCGCCGGGTCGAGGTGGCGCTCCCAGTAGTCCCAGAGGCGCCAGGCGTAGTCGTCTAGCCTCGGGCATTCGATGCCCGAGCCCTTGAGCGCGGCGAGCGCTTCGCGGCAGTCGTAGCGGGTCGGGAAGTTGATGAAGGTCATCATGTCCTCGGGCAGGCCGAGGTCCTTCAGCACGGCGACCTTGATGCGCCGCACCGGTGCCAGTGCCATCAGCCCCTTCCTGACGCTCTTCGGAACGAAGCCCAGCAGCGCGGCATTGACGAAAAGGTTCATCTTCGGCGCATGGGCCGCCTTGCTGAAGATGTCGAGGACATCGCCGACGCGGTACCCCAGCGGGTCGACGAGGTGGAAGCAACGCTTGTCGAGTTCGGCTTTCGAGTGGCTGATGTGGTCGAGCGCAGCGACCACGAAATCGACCGGCACGATGTTGATGCGGCCGCCTTCGAGGCCGATCGACGGCATCCAGGGCGGCAGCAGCTGGCGCATGCGCTGGATCAGCTTGAAGAAGTAGTACGGGCCGTCGATCTTGTCCATCTCGCCGGTCTTCGAATCACCGACCACGAGCGCTGGCCGATACACCGTCCAGGGTAGCTTCGACTCCTTGCGCACGATCTTTTCGCTCTCGTGCTTGGTCATGAAGTACGGATGGTCGAGACCGTCGGCCTCGTCGAACATGTCTTCGCGGAACACGCCTTCGTACAGGCCCGCCGCGGCGATCGAGCTCACGTGGTGGAGATGGCCGGCGTCGATCGCCTTCGCAAACTCCACCACCGCGCGGGTGCCTTCGATGTTGACGGCGATCTGCGAATCGGCGTCCGCCGACAGGTCGTAGACCGCCGCCAGGTGATAGACCTGGTCGACATGGCCCTTCAACTTCTTGATGTCGTCGGCCGCGACGCCGAGCTTTTTCGCGGTGAGGTCGCCGTAGACCGGAATCGCGCGCGCCTTCGAGCCCTCGCCCGAACCCCAGTAGGCGCGCAGGTCGGCGAGCTTGGCCTCGCTCTCGGGGCGAAGCAGGAAGTGGACGATGGCACCGCGGCGTGCAAGCAGTGTCTTGACCAGCCGCCTGCCGATGAAGCCAGTGGCTCCGGTGACGAAATAGCGCATGCGTCCCTCCCTGTTTGGCCCGCCGTGGAAGCGCGCATTCTTCTGCACGAGCTCGCAGCGACGCGCGGTGCAAACCCGAACCGGCGCCGTGCACCAGACCTGCGACCCTCGCGAATTAGGGTGCACTCTCCACAGCGGCTGCCTACATTTGCGATCTGCCGCTGCAATCGCGGCCCACCCCACAGGGAGACGACGATGGTCAAGAAACTCAAGGCGATGGCCGACAGGAAGAACGCTTCGGGCAACAGCTTGTTCGACAGCGCTCTCGCCAGCTCGGTCAAGGAATCGGCGCAGCAGATCTGGCTCGCCGGCATGGGCGCGTTCGCCAAGGCCCAGGCCGAAGGCAAGCAGGTCTTCGAGGCCCTCGTCAAGGACGGCACGGCACTGCAGAAAAAGACACAAAGCGCGGCCGAGGAAAGGTTCGGCGAAGTCAGCGGCCGGATGACGAGCATGGCCGACGAAGTGAGCTCCAAGGCCGGGCGCCAGTGGGACAAGCTCGAATCGATCTTCGAGGAGCGCACCGCCAAGGCGTTGCAGAAGCTCGGCGTGCCGTCGTCGACAGACGTGCAAGCGCTGAAGGACCGCATCGACGCGCTCACGGCTCAGGTCGCGTCCAGCGCTAGAACGACGCCCCGCGCCGCCGCTCCGGCGAAGACCGCGGCCCGCCCGGCCGTCAAGCGCGCGGCGAAGAAGACCGTGACCGCCAAGCGCGCGCCGCGCAAGTCGGCCGCGAAATCGGCGAAGTGATCGTCAGGGCGTGTACTGGCCCGGGAAGAGCCAGAACGCCGCTGCCGTGAGCACGAAGTAGCGGCCGAACTTGCCGATCGCCATGTAGGCGACGCATGGCCAGAACGGCAGCTTGAGCCAGCCGGCGACTGCGCAGAGCGGGTCGCCGATAACCGGCAGCCACGACAGCAGGCAGGCCTTGGCGCCAAACCGGCGCAGCCAGCGCAGTGCCCGCCCATCGGGATGCCTGTGGGTGACATGCTCGTAGGCGCGCTCGGCGCCGAAGCCCATCCACCACGTCACCGCGCCGCCGAGCGTGGCGCCGGCCGAAGCGGCCAGGATCGCCGGCCAGAACATGTCGGGGTTGAGCTTGACGAGCCCGAAGACTGCCGGCTCGGAGACCAGCGGCACCAGCGTCGATGCAATGAAGGCGATGAAGAAAACGGTCGACAGGCCGACCTCCGGCAGGGCCAGCGCTCCCATCAACCAGTTCATCCAGGCTTGCATCGCGGCGCATTATCCAACCGCGAAGGGGGGCGATCGGATGAGGGCTTTCATCGAGGCGAAAGCGCGTTTTCGCGCCGCTATACTCCTGCCTCGTTTTTCAGCACTCCGACGTCTTTTTCCCTATGCGAATCGGCCATCTCACGCTGGCGAACCGGCTGTTCGCCGCGCCGATGGCAGGCGTCACCGATCGACCGTTTCGCAAGCTCTGCAAGCGCCTCGGCGCGGGTTACGCGGTGAGCGAGATGGTGACCTCGCGCAAGGATCTCTGGGCCAGCCTGAAGACGAGCCGACGGGCCGACCACGAAGGCGAGTCATCGCCGATCGCCGTCCAGATCGCCGGTACTGACGCGGCCATGATGGCGGAGGCCGCGGCCTATAACGTGGCCCGTGGCGCCCAGATCATCGACATCAACATGGGTTGCCCCGCCAAGAAGGTGTGCAACAAGTGGGCCGGCTCGGCACTCATGAAGGACGAGGCGCTGGCGCTCGAGATCGTCGAGGCCGTGGTCGCTGCCTGCGAGCCGCACCGCGTGCCCGTGACGCTGAAGATGCGCACCGGCTGGTGCGACACCGAGAAGAACGCGGTGCGCATCGCTCGCGCTGCCGAGAACGCTGGCGTTGCCATGATCGCGGTGCACGGACGGACCCGCGAGCAGGGCTATCGCGGCCACGCCGAATACGAGACGGTCGCCGCCGTCAAGCGCGCCGTCTCCGTGCCGGTGGTCGCCAACGGCGACATCGACTCGCCTGCCAAGGCGCGAGACGTGTTCGCCGCGACGGGCGCTGACGCGATCATGATCGGCCGCGCCGCCCAAGGCCGGCCGTGGATCTTCGCGGCCATCGACCATTTCCTCGCGACCGGCGAAGAGGCACCGGCGCCGCGCGTGCTCGACGTCCGGCTGTGGCTGCTCGAGCACCTCGACGACCACTATTCGCTCTATGGCGAACACGCCGGCGTGCGCAGCGCCCGCAAGCACATCGGCTGGGCCCTGCGCGGCCTGCCCGGTGGCGACGCCTTTCGAGACGACATGAACCGCATCGAGACCTGCGCCGAGCAGCACGGCGCCGTGGCGGCCTGGTTCGGGCGACTGGCCGAAGACTCGTTGCGGATGCCGGACGGCACTGCGCTGGCCCCGCCTACCGAGATTCACTGACACATCATGGCCATGACCAGCAAGAAGCACATCGAGGAGTGCGTGCGCGACAGCCTCGACAGCTACTTCAAGGACCTGCGTGGCGTCGAGCCGACGGCCATGCACGAGATGATCCTTCGCGTCGTCGAGCGGCCGCTGTTCGAGGTGGTGATGCGCGAGGCCGGCGGCAACCAGAGCCGGGCCGCGGAATGGCTCGGCATCAACCGCAACACGCTGCGCCGAAAGCTCGTCGAACACAAGCTGATCAAGTGACTGCGTGATGCACGCCCTCATCTCCGTTTCCGACAAGACCGGTGTCGTCGACTTCGCACGCGAACTCGTCGGTCTAGGCGTCGCGCTGCTTTCAACCGGCGGCACCGCCAGGCTGCTCGCCGAGGCCGGCCTCGTCGTCACCGAGGTCGCCGACCACACCGGCTTTCCGGAGATGCTTGACGGTCGAGTCAAGACCCTGCACCCGACCATCCACGGCGGCCTGCTCGCCCGCCGCGACGTGCCCGAACACATGGCGGCGCTCGAGCACCACGGCATCGCCACGATCGACATCCTGGTCGTCAACCTCTATCCGTTCGAGGCGACTGTGGCGCGCGCCGACTGCACGCTGGCAGAAGCGATCGAGAACATCGACATCGGCGGCCCGGCCATGGTGCGGTCGGCGGCGAAGAACTGGAACGACGTCGCCGTGCTCACCAGCGCCTCGCAGTACGCCAGCGTCCTCGCCGACCTGCGCGCGAGCGGCGCTGTCTCGCACGCGACGCGCTTCGCGCTCGCAGTGGCTGCCTTCAACCGCATCGCCGACTACGACGCCGCCATCAGCGACTATCTGTCGTCGCTGGTCGGCCCCACCGATGGCGTGCCGCAGCGGGCCGAGTTCCCGGCCCAGATCAACACCCGCTTCGTCAAGGTCCAGGATCTGCGTTACGGCGAGAACCCGCACCAGGGCGCCGCCTTCTACCGCGACATGGCGCCGGCGCCCGGCTCGCTCGTCACCGCCAGGCAACTGCAGGGCAAGGAGCTTTCGTACAACAACATCGCCGATGCCGACTCCGCCTGGGAATGCGTCAAGAGCTTCGCCTGGCAGTCCCGGCAAGGTGGCGCGGCGGCAGCAACTGCCTGCGTCATCGTCAAGCACGCAAATCCTTGTGGAGTGGCGCTTGGTGCCAATGCCGCCGAGGCCTACACAAAGGCGTTTCAGACTGACCCGACCTCGGCATTCGGCGGCATCATCGCATTCAATACCGAAGTCGATGTCGCGGCCGCGACGCGGATCGGCAATCAGTTTGTCGAAGTGCTGATCGCGCCGTCGTTCAGCGCTGCGGCGCTGGCGCTGCTGGCATCCAAAGCCAACCTGCGCGTGCTGCAGATCGCGCTGCCAGAGCGCAGCGCCACGCTGTCGCAGCCAGGCCGCAACCGGCACGACTTCAAGCGCATCGGCTCGGGACTGCTGATGCAGACC
>JBDTCA010000049.1:0-5593 GCA_039923815.1 Caldimonas sp.
CGGCCGTGACGCGCGAGAAGGACGAAGCGTCGCAGCGGCGGCGTGGCCTGATCGAGGAGGAGATCGCGCGCCTGCGTCGCGAGGCGGCCGACCTCGACGAGATGTGGAAGGCCGAGAAAGCGGCGGCGCAAGGCTCGGGCGATCTGCTGAAGGACATCGACGCGATGCGCTTCCAGATCGAGGACCTGAAACGCAAGGGCCACTACGACAAGGTCGCCGAGTTGCAGTACGGCAAGCTGCCGGAGCTCGAGCGGCGGCTGAAGGAAGCCCAGGCTGCCGAGGAAGCGCGCAGCACGGTCGGCGGTCGCGCTCGGCTGGTCCGCACGACGGTCGGCGCCGAGGAGATCGCCGAGGTGGTGGCTCGAGCCACCGGCATCCCGGTCAGCAAGCTGCTGCAGGGCGACCGCGACAAGCTGCTGCAGATGGAAGCCAGGCTGCACGAGCGCGTCGTCGGCCAGGACGAAGCGATCACGGCGGTGGCCAACGCCATCCGTCGCTCACGCTCGGGCCTGTCCGATCCGAACCGTCCCACGGGCTCGTTCCTCTTCCTCGGGCCGACGGGCGTCGGCAAGACCGAGTTGTGCAAGGCGCTTGCCGGCTTCCTGTTCGACAGCGAAGACCACCTCATCCGGCTCGACATGAGCGAGTTCATGGAGAAGCATTCGGTGGCGCGGATGATCGGCGCGCCGCCCGGCTACGTCGGCTACGACGAGGGAGGCTACCTGACCGAGGCGATCCGGCGCCAGCCGTACAGCGTGCTGTTGCTCGACGAGGTCGAGAAGGCCCATCCCGACGTCTTCAACGTGCTGCTGCAGGTGCTCGACGATGGTCGTCTCACCGACGGCCAGGGTCGTACGGTCGACTTCAAGAACACGGTGATCGTGATGACGTCGAACCTCGGCTCCCAGCAGATCATGCAGATGCATGGCCAGGCGCCGGCGGCGATCGATGCCGCGGTCTGGGTGGAGGTCAAGAAGCACTTCCGGCCCGAGTTCCTGAACCGGATCGACGAAGCGGTCGTGTTCCATGCGCTCGACCAGAAGAACATCCTGTCGATCGCCAGGATCCAGCTCAGGGTGCTCGAGTCGCGCCTCGAGAAGATGGACATGAGGCTCGATGTATCGGAGGCGGCTCTCGAGGAGCTGGCCAAGGTCGGCTTCGACCCGGTCTTCGGTGCTCGGCCGCTCAAGCGGGCCATCCAGCGCCAGATCGAGAACCCGGTGTCGAAGTTGATTCTGGAAGGCCGTTTCGGTCCGAAGGATGTGATCCCGGTCGACTTCGAGGGCGGCGCGTTCGTCTTCGAACGCGTCGTCCACTGAGCGCGGTTCAGCTGGGGGTGGCGGCCTCGTCGAACAGGGCGTCCATGCGCAGGATCTGAAGGCGAGCCAGCGTCAGGTTGGCGCTGGTCTTGTCGAGCACGACATGAACCGCCAGGCCCGGGCTGCGCGGCACGCCGCGCAGTAGCAGGTGGTGCGATCCGAGCGTGATGGCGGCTTCGGGCAAGGCGTGGCCGAAGCCGAGGCCGCGCCCGGCCGTCATCATGGCGGCGATGAGCGAGCTGCCGTGCAACGCCAGTTCAGCCGAGCCGGGACTGGCACCGGCATGCGCCACCGGCTGGCCGCCCTGGATCTCGAACACGCTGCAACTGATGACGCCGTTCAGCTCGCTGAGCTGCTTGACGTATCGCTCGATCAGCGTCGAGGGCACCGCGGACGGGAAGGTGGCGCTCGAGATCGCCGGCATCGGTCGCATGGTCAGCACCACCGGGCCGATGGCGTCTTCCATCGGCAATGTGTCACCCGATGGCAAGCCGCCGCCGCCGGCGGGCGGCTGGCGCCTGGGTGCGTAGGCGCTCGGCTTGAACGAGCCGAGCTCGGGCACGGCCCGGCCGTCAGTGGGCGCCTGTTCGCGCAAGCGGCTCCAGGTCCCGGTGATGAAGGCCCAGGCGTCTGCCGGCCGGGCCACTTGCGGCGTCGTTCGCACGGCGACGCCGGTGCCGCGACCGAGGTCGAGGCCGTGAGTCACGAGGGTGCTCGCCGAGGCGAGCGGCAAAAGGAGCAGGTTGCGGTTCAACCAGGGGCCGGCAAGGATGTCGTCGTGCAGCGGCTTGAGTGCCGCCGCGATGGCGTGGCCAGGCAGCTCGCCGACCATGACGACGCCGAGCCGGCTGTACGCGAGCAGCGTCTTGGCGATGGCGTGGCGGGCTGCGGTATCGGCGTCGGCCTCGGTGGTGTAGAGACGCAAGCCCTGGTGGTCGGCCGTGGGCAGCTCGACGAATTCGAGCGTCGCGAGCGCGGTGCCGTAGCCTTGGCGGCGGATGACGAGCCGCTGGACGGCTTGCCCGCTCGCCGCGGCAATGCCGGCCAGCAGCTTGCGGGACGAGGCCGTCGCGACGTCATGGACGGCAATGAACTCGGGTTCGAGATGTTCGAACAGCTGTTGCAGCGCCTCGGCCGGTGCACACGACACGAAAAGTTCGTGTTCGTTGCCGCCGATCGACCGGCCAATCTCGTCCTTGCTGCCCGCGAGATAGTCGTTCTCGTCAGGCATCAGCTGGGTCGCGAGAGCGGTCTGGGCGCGCGTCGACGCCCACGCGTCGGGCGATTCGGCTCCATTGCGCCCACGCGGGGGGTCGTACTCGGGCAGGCGTGATGCGCCGTTCGGCTTCGGGCGTTGGGACGGATCGTCGGATCGCGCCAGCACCCTGGTCGACTGCCACTCGTCGGGCGACTCCTTGGTGGCGGACTCGACCCGGGTGGCCGGCCACTCTTCCGGCCCGCTCGACGGCACGTGAGTTTTTGGCGATTCCCAGGCGAACTTGCCGCCACTGTTCGAATTGCTCATCGACTCGTCCCCGTTCGAAGCGTCAGCGCCAGGCGTGGTCCGGGCGCGGGGCTCGCGCCAACTCGGGTTTCCGACCCGGCGACCGAGCGGAAGTGTAATCCTCGGTACCCCGCGCCAGATGCTTTGCCGAGGCACGTGAGCCCGGTCTCTGTCGAAGATTGCCGCTCTCGCTGCGCCCTGCTCGGGCGCCCGCGTGGGTGTCGCACGCAGAGGAGGGGGCGGGTTAGGCAAGTCAGCGGGCTATAATCGTGGGCTTACCTTGCCGCTTCGGGCCTCCCTGGCCCTGCTGCTCGCGACGGGCTCTCCATCGCTGCAGTCGGCGGCTTTCCGGTTCGGAAACCCACAAGGAAAACCATGCGTCATTACGAGATCGTGCTTTTGATCCACCCGGATCAGAGCGAACAGGTTCCAGCCATGCTGGAACGCTACAAGGCCAGTGTGGTCGCAGGTGGAGGCAAGGTGCATCGCGTCGAGGATTGGGGCAGGCGCCAGATGGCGTATCTGATCCAGAAGCTCGCCAAGGCGCATTACCTCTGCATCAACATCGAGTGCGACAACAAGGTGCTGACGGAACTTGAAACCGGCTTCCGCTTCAACGACGCGGTGCTGCGCCACCTCACGGTCGTGAAGGACCAGGCGGAGACGGCTCCGTCGGTCATGATGAAGACGGTCGATCGCGAAGATTCGCGCCGTGCTCCCGACCGCGACGAGCCGCGTCGTGGCAGTGACCGCGACGCGCCCCGCGCGCCGGATCGCGCACCGCAACCGCAAGCCCAGGAGGCCGCGACCTGACGAACCGGGTCGCGCTGACGGCGCAGATCGTCGAGCGAGGAGCACTCCGCTTCACGCCGGCGGGCCTTCCGGCCCTTGATCTGAGTCTTCGGCACGAATCGGCGGTCGAACAACTCGGCCAGCCCCGCAAGATCGCTTTCGAGCTCCGTGCCCGGGCGATCGGCGAGTTGACCGACACGCTGGCGAAAGCCGAGCTCGGCGTCGAGCACAGCTTCGAAGGATTCCTCGGCCCGCAACGAAACGGTCGCGGAATCGTCTTCCATATCCAAACCATCGAATTGAAGTAGAGAGGTCATCACATGCCCCCGCCCCGCGGTAAAGGTCGGTTCTCCAAGGACCGCAAGCCCAAGCGCAACACCCAGTCGCTGCTGTTCCGTCGCAAGCGTTTCTGTCGCTTCACGGTCACCGGCGTCAAGCAGATCGATTACAAAGACATCGACACGCTTCGTGATTTCATCAACGAGAACGGCAAGATCACGCCCGCCCGCCTGACCGGCACGCGCGCCTTCTTCCAGCGCCAGCTGACGACGTGCATCAAGCGCGCGCGTTTCCTGGCGATGCTGCCGTACAGCGACCAGCACAAGGTCTGAGGGCCAAGTCATGCAAATCATCCTCATGGAAAAGGTTGCCAACCTCGGCAATCTCGGTGATGTCGTCAAGGTCAAGGACGGCTATGCGCGCAATTTCCTGATCCCGAACCGGGTCGCGCGCCGCGCCACGACCTCGGCGATCAAGGAGTTCGCGGACAAGCGCGTCGAACTCGAGAAGCTGGCTGATAAAAAGCTGGCCAGTGCGCAAGCGCTCGGCGAGAAGATGAACGGGCGCACCGTTCACATCACGCAAAAGGCCGGCGTCGACGGCCGCCTGTTCGGTTCCGTGACCAATGCCGACGTGGCCGATGCGCTCAACCGCATCGACTTCAAGGTCACGAAGTCGCAGGTCCGGATGCCCAACGGCCCCTTGAAGACGACCGGCGAGCACACGGTGTCGGTGTCGCCCCATACCGATGTCGTGGTCGAGGTCAAAGTCGTCGTGCTGGGCGAGACGAACTGACGACGATGGGGAGGGGTGGCACCTTCCCCGCTTCGCTCCCCTTCCTCTGAATGGAAGGGGCGGGCTCCTCCGGAGCCCTTTTTTTGCGTGCTCCACTGGCAGTGCAAAGGCTGTCCACAGCCTTGTCCACCGGACCGGGCCCGGCCGCAACTATGATTTGACGATGTCTGCGATCTTCTCTTCCGCGGGGCCTTCACCCGACGTTCGAGGCGACGACGAAGTCGCCCGCCTGCGCATCCCCCCGCACTCGGTCGAGGCCGAACAAAGCGTGCTCGGCGGGCTGCTGCTCGACAACGGCGCCTGGGACCGCACCGGCGACCTGCTGAACGAGTCGGACTTCTATCGCTTCGAGCATCGACTGATCTACGCGGCCATCTCGGCACTGATCAACTCGACCAAGCCGGCCGACGTGATCACGGTGTTCGAGCAGCTGCAAAGCCTGGGCAAGGCCGAAGATTGCGGCGGCCTCGTCTACCTCAATGCGCTGGCGCAGAGCGTGCCGAGCGCAGCCAACATCCGCCGCTACGCCGAGATCGTGCGCGAGCGGTCGGTCCTGCGAAAGCTGGTGGCCGCGAGCGACGAGATCGCGACCAGCGCCTTCAATCCTCAAGGCCGACCTGTCTCGCAGATCCTCGACGATGCCGAGGGCAAGATCTTCCGCATTGGCGAGGAAGGGTCGCGCTCGCGCCAGGGCTTCCAGTCCATGGACGCGCTGGTCGTGCAGCTGATCGACCGCGTCAACGAGCTGCACGAGAACGGCGCCGAGGAAGTGACCGGCGTGCGCACTGGTTTCTACGACCTCGATCGGCTCACCTCCGGCCTGCAACCGGGCGACCTGATCGTGCTCGCGGCGCGGCCGTCGATGGGCAAGACGGCGCTGGCGCTCAACATTGCCGAGCACGTC
>JBDTCA010000050.1:0-3169 GCA_039923815.1 Caldimonas sp.
GAGAAGTGCCTTGCTGCCCAGGCTGCCGCCGAGCGACACGGTCTGCGCGAGAACCGCTGCCGGACATGCGGCGAGCGCCGCGGCCAGCACGAGCGCGCGCCAGGGCATCAGTCCCGGAAGTTGTCGAACGACAGCGGCTGATCGGCGACTTCCTTGCGGATCAGCGCCATCGCCACCTGCAGGTCGTCGCGCTTGGTGCCGGTGACGCGCACCGTGTCGCCCTGGATCGAGGCCTGCACCTTGATCTTGCTTTGCTTGATCGTGGTCTGCAGCTTCTTCGCGGTCTCGGAGTCGATGCCGCTCTTGACGACCAGCAACTGCTTGACCTTGTCGCCACCGATCTTCTCGATCTTCGCCGTGCGGTCGAGAAAGCGCACGTCGACGCTGCGCTTGGTCAGCTTGCCGATGAGCAGATCGAGGACCTGGCCGATCTGGAACTCGCTGTCGGCGAAGACCGTGATCTCCTTGTCCTTGAGCTCGACCCGTGCCGATGAGCCCTTGAAATCGAAGCGGGTGCCGATTTCCTTGGCCGCCTGCTCGACTGCGTTCTTGACCTCGACGAGGTTCGGGTCGAGCACGGTATCGAAGCTGGGCATGGGAAAATTCTCCCATGCAAATCGAGTCCGGGGTGAGTCTCAAACCCTACAACACCTTCGGTCTGCCGGCCGTCGCGCACACGCTCGTGCGCATCACGAGCGATGCCGATGTGCGCCGTGTCGTCGACGACCCCCAACTCGGCCTGTCGCCGAAATTCATCCTCGGTGGCGGCAGCAACATCATCCTCACGCGCGACATGCCGCAGGTCGTGCTCAAGGTCGAGGTCCGCGGCCTGCGCGTCGCCGAGGAGCAGGCCGCGGCGTGGATCGTCGAGGCCGGGGCCGGCGAGAGCTGGCACGACCTCGTCGAGTACACGCTCGCGAACGGCATGCCCGGTCTGGAGAACCTCGCGCTCATTCCGGGCAGCGTCGGCGCCTCGCCGGTGCAGAACATCGGCGCCTACGGCGTCGAGCTGCAAGACCGCTTCGATGAGCTCGACGCCGTCGACCTCGTCACCGGCCGCAGCGTCTCGATCGGCCCGCAGGCCTGTGCCTTCGGCTACCGCGACAGCGTCTTCAAGCACATGCTGGCCGGTCGCAGCCTGATCACGCGCGTGCGCTTCCGGCTGCCGAAGCCATGGCTGCCGGTGCTCGGCTACCTCGAGCTTCAGAAGAAGATGGCCGAGACGGGCATCGCATCGCCCGATGCCCGGCAGATCTTCGACTGGGTCTGTGCGATTCGCCGCGCCAAGCTGCCCGATCCGGCGGTCGTGGGCAACGCCGGCAGCTTCTTCAAGAACCCCGTGGTCACGCCCGAGCAGTGCCGGGACATCATCGGCCGCGATCCGGAAGTCGTGCATTACCCGATGCCCGACGGCAGCGTCAAGCTGGCCGCCGCCTGGATGATCGACGCCTGTGGCTGGAAGGGAAAGTCGGTCGGCGACGCCGGCGTCTACGAGAAGCAGGCGCTGGTGCTGGTCAATCGCGGCGCCGCCATCGGCAACGAGGTGATGACGCTCGCTCTGGCGATCCAGGAGAGCGTCTACGGCCGCTTCGGTATCCGGCTGGAGCTGGAGCCGGTGGTGGTCTGAGGCGGGGTCACTGCAGCGGGCCGAGCCTGTCGATATCGGGAAACCATTTCTGGGTGTTGCCGACGTACATGAAGCCGGTGCGATAGTCCTTGAACGCAGGATCGTCGCTCTTCATTGCCTTGCCGATATCGTTCATCAGTGAAAGCGCCTTGTTGCGCGAATCGAGCGCCTTCCTGTGGCTCGCCATGGCCTTGGCGCTGCCGGCGTTGACGGCGGCCTTGAGCGTTTCGAGGTCATTCTTCCGCTTGTCGTACTCGGCCCGGGCCTTGTCGAGGCCGCTGGCCTCGATCTTCTCCAGCTCGGCGATGCAGTCATCGGTGTTCTTCAAGAACTCGTCCCACTTGGCCTGGACGTCCTTGTTCAGCTTCTTGACGAGCTTGGCACGCAGTGGCTTGAGGGTCTTGAGCGAATCGGAGACAGTGCTTCCCATACGTTTCCTTCGGAGTGGATGGCCGGCCCAGCTGCCGGGACCACGACTATGCCGACTCATCGCCGCCCGGCCTAGCGCCACGAAGGAGGTGACGGTTTCCGACCGCCGATTGCGCTAGAGGGTAGAGCCCTGCTTCCTCGGCGACGCGGCGAGGAGCTGCGGCAACGGCGTGTCGTCGCCACCCGTCAGCAGGCCGATCCTGGCGTAGGTGGCCAGCTTCTCTCGCGTGTCGGCAATGTCGAGGTTGCGCATCGTCAACTGGCCGATGCGGTCCTGGGGCGAGAAGCTCGATTCGCCCTTTTCCATCGTCAGCCGTTCCGGCTGGTAGGTCAGGTTGGGCGAGACCGTGTTCATGATCGAGTAGTCGTTGCCGCGGCGCAGCTCGATGGTGACCTCGCCGCTGATCGCCCGGGCGACCCAGCGCTCGGCGGTCTCGCGCAGCATGATGGCCTGCGGATCGAACCAGCGGCCCTGGTAGAGCAGCCGACCGAGCTTGCGGCCGTTGTCACGGTAGAGCTCGATGGTGTCTTCGTTGTGGATGCCGGTGACGAGCCGCTCGTAGGCGATGAACAGCAGGGCCAGGCCCGGCGCCTCGTAGATGCCTCGGCTCTTCGCCTCGATGATCCGGTTCTCGATCTGGTCGCTCATGCCCAGCCCGTGGCGACCGCCGATGCGGTTGGCCTCGAGGATGAGATCGACGAGGTTCGGGATCGCTGTGCCGTTGAGCGCCACCGGTCGACCCTGTTCGAAGCGGACGGTTACGGTTTCGCGACGGACCTCGACCTCGTCTTTCCAGAACGCCGTGCCCATGATCGGCTGCACGATCGTGATGCCGCTCGTCAGCTGCTCCAGGTCCTTGGCCTCGTGCGTGGCGCCCAGCATGTTGGAGTCGGTCGAGTACGCCTTCTCGGAGCTCATCTTGTAGGCGAAGCCGGCCTGGCGCATGTATTCCGACATCTCGGCGCGACCGCCGAGCTCGTCGATGAATGCCTGGTCGAGCCACGGCTTGTAGATGCGCAGCTGCGGGTTGACGAGCAGGCCGTAGCGATAGAAGCGCTCGATGTCGTTGCCCTTGTACGTGCTGCCGTCGCCCCAGATGTCGACGCCGTCTT